>SKFX01000115.1 GCA_007117775.1 Ilumatobacteraceae bacterium | reverse complement strand
CGAGTGGTGACATCAATGGATCTCGCCGGTGTGGCGGCGTCGAACTACTCTCTGGTCCAACCCGAACTCGAGGGCACGGTGACGCCTCGGGTGGTGACATTGAGCTTCACTGGCGATCGGGTTCTGCAGGCGACCGGTGCGCCGATGCCGATGTCGGTGGAGACCTCCCCGGCAGGTGTGCCCGTCGAAGTGACCTACGCCGGCTCTGAGAATCCCCCGAAACTGCCCGGTTCCTATCGGGTCACAGCCTCGGTGACCGATTCCAATCATGTCCCGGTGTCGATCTCAGCGGTGATGACGATCCTCGGATCATCGCAACCCCAGGTGTCGGGATCGGTGCTGATGCCCGCGCCCGGCGGGGGAACCCAGGTCGTGCCCACGGGCCAGATCGGTCCGCTGGTCTATCTGGTGGGCGATGCCGACCGGCCGGTGCCGCAGCTGATGCCCTGGACCGATCTCGGCGGTGGGCACAACATCGTCACCACCCCGGTCGGATCCTCTGAGGTCGTCGTGCTGGTCGATGGCGATCGTGTCGATGCGACGCGCTCCATCCAAGACGAGCGCCGGGTGTCGATCAGCGGTCCCGGATTCGGGCTGTCCATCGAAAGTCGTACCAGCGACGGCGAAACCATCTCCGTCGATCCGGATGGGTCGATCCGAGCTCTGCAGGGCGCCCGGTTCCACATCAGCGGATCGGGGTACGCGCCGGGCTCGCGATTGGAGGTGTGGTTGTTCTCAGCGCCGTTCTTCATCGGGTATGCCGTCGCTGATGCCGAGGGGGTCTTCGACTCGTCCTTCCCGGTGCCCGCCGTGGTCGAACTCGGTGCCCACAGCGCGCAGATCAATGGGTTCGATGCCGATGGTCAGGTTCGCTCGATCTCGCTCGGCCTCGTGGTCGATCGAGCCCCGGTGGCGCCCCCCGAATCTCCGGTGGCTGCTCCCGAGGTTCCCGTCGTGGCCCCCGAATCTCCGGTGGCCGCTCCCGAGATTCCCGTGGCGTCGCCCGAGTCTCCGGTGATGGAGCGACCCGCACCGGCGGTGAACCCGGCAGATGGCATGCCGAGATCGGTCAACGCAGTGCCGGCAGGTGATTCCCAGATCGCAACGATCGAGCCGGTCGTCGAGATCCTTCCTCAGATCGTGCTGAAAGCACCGTCGGAGGCGAGCAAGCGCAGCCGTGGGATCTCGGCGGCCTCGACGCTGGGGCCAGTCCCAGACGGTCAACTCGCCTGGGGTGTGCTCCTCGCCGGTGTGCTGGCACTCGCCGCCTTGGTGTTCTGGCGAGTCCAGGCAATGTCGCCGCGGCTCGGTCGCCCGGAACCGGCAGTCCGCCAGCCCGAGTCTCGTCGTGAGCATCACCGCCCACGCCATGTGCGCACCTCGGCCCGCCAGCCGAACTCATCGATGACCCACAGCGCGAGTTTCCGCCAACACCGCTGACCCGCCTCGCATGATCACGACAGCGCCGAAGAGGTCGGTGCTGTCGAGGTCGCGAGGCACAATCGTTGTTCGATCTCGGTGACGAGCGCCGTGGCCTGGACTTCGCGGGCCAGTTCGAGATGTGCAGTGGAGATGATGCCCAGTGCAGACGCGACGCGCTCACAATCGCCGAGCCGGCCCGAGTGGCCATCGATCGGCGCGGCGCGCCGGCCCGGGCGGACGAGATGTGCTGGCTCGCCCATGCCAGCGGTTCGATACTCTGTGTTCGATGTCGTTGATCGAATGTCCCAACTGTGCAACCGATGAGCAGCTCAGCGGTGAGCGAGAGGGAGCGGTCATCGTGGTCGCCTGTGGCCGGTGCGGGATCACCTGGGAGCGTCCGGCAGCCCCGCATTGTGACCGGTGCGGTTCCACTGATGTGGTGGCCTATCCGGTGCCGTTGATCGAGCGCTCCCGCGGCACCCAGCAGTCGATCACCGCGATGCATATCGAGACCATGTGCCGTGTCTGCGATGCCCAGCGACTCAGCGACCGAGGCGAAGGGCACCTTCCAGCCCGGCTCGGCTGATCCGAGCCTTGGCTCAGAGCTGCAGGCTCTTGATCTCCAGGAACTCCTCGAAGCCGTGACGGCCATATTCGCGGCCGACACCTGATTGCTTGTAGCCGCCGAAGGGAGCATTGGGGTTGAATGCCCCGCCGTTGACCTCGACCTGGCCGGTGCGCAGACGGCGCGCCACCGCAACCGCCTGGTCCTGGTCGGCGCCCCAGACACCTCCGGCGAGACCGTAGACGACGCCGTTGGCGATCTCGACAGCGTCGTCGACACCGTCATAGGGCATGATCACGAGCACCGGGCCGAAGATCTCCTCCTGTGCGAGCGTCATCTCGGCGGTGACATCGGAGAACACGGTCGGCTTCACATAGAACCCGCTCTCGCAGCCCTCGGGTGCGCCGAGGCCGCCGGCGATGAGTTTCGCGCCCTCGTCGATGCCGATCTGGATGTAGTTCTGGACCCGGTCGCGCTGTGCGGCCGAGGCCAGCGGTCCGAGGTTCGCTCCCTCGGCGAAGGGATCGCCGACGACAAGGCTCTCAGCGGTGGTCGCGGCGATCTGTTCGGCCTCGGCGAGGCGGGACCGCGGCACCAGCATGCGCGTCAGGGCTGAACAGGTCTGGCCCGAGTTCAAGAACGCCTTGCCGACACCATCGGCGACGGCCTTCGCGAACACTTCGGCGTCGAGGTCCTCGAGCAGCACATTGGCGGACTTGCCGCCGAGTTCGAGTGCCACCTTCTTCACGGTCTCAGCGCCCAACTGCGCGACACTGCGGCCGGCGCGCGTCGAGCCGGTGAATGACATCATGTCGATCTTGGGATGTGCCGACATCGCAGCGCCGACCTCGGGGCCGGTGCCGGTGACGAGATTGAACACACCGGCGGGCAGTCCCACCTCCTCGACGATCTCGGCCAGGATGAACGCATCGACCGGCGCCACCTCGGAGGGCTTGAGCACCACGGTGCAGCCGGCCGCCATCGCGAATGCGACCTTGGCGGCGATCTGGTGCAGCGGATAGTTCCACGGCGTGATGCATCCCACAACACCGATGGGCTCGCGCACCACCAGGGAGTTGCCGACGGTCTCCTCGAAGGGGAACGACTCGGCGATCTCAGCGGCCTGCTTGAAGCTGTTGATCGGCAGGCCCACCTGCACCAGCTGGGACAGCCATTTGGCCATCCCGGTCTCGCGCGAGATCATCGTCGCCAGTTCGTCCATCCGGGCCACCAATGAGTCACCGATACGCGACATGTATTTGGCGCGTTCCTCGACGGGCAACTGCGACCATGACTCGAAGGCATCAGCAGCCGCCTCGACAGCGGCATCGACATCGGCAGCGGTGCCGGCGGGGATGGTCGCCATCACCTCTTCGGTGGTGGAGTCGATCACGTCGATGGTGCGGTCCGACCCGGCGGGCACCCAGGAGCCGTTGATGAAGAATTTGGTGTAGGAGGTCATCTGCATAGTCAAGCAGTGATCGGACCCAACGGGCGAGGCGGATGCACCTGATCTACGCTGAGGCGAGTGTTCGCTGAGTCGCTCAGGATCGGTGGGTTGGCGGCGCGCTGCCGGTTGGCATCAGTCGTTGTGCCCGTCGATGAGCTCATCGAGAAGACCTTCGAGGCGCTCTGACATCCGCATCGATTGTGATCGCATGGTGATCTGCCACCGGTCCTGGTCATCAGCGGTGAGAAAGCCCCGGTCGGCCAGCCACTCGACGCGTTCGGTGGTCTCATCGATGCTGGTCCCGAGCCGCTGTGCGAGACCGACGGTGTCGAGCGCTCCAGCGCGCAGCAGTTCGCGCTGCACACTGCGCAACTCGGCCGGTAACTCGAGCAGTTCGATCATCGACCGGTCAGGCAGCGTGAGGGCGATCTCATGGCTGGTCTCCACACTCAGCTCCGCATGTTCGACGGTGAGTGCGTAGTTGTGACCGCCCGTCGAGCGGGCGTCGTCGAGGCCATGCAGGTGCAGGCCGCCGATGATGTCAGGGGTCTGCAGGTCCGGGAAGCAGAACCCCACGAAGACCCCCTCGAAGCGTTCATGTTCCCATCGCACCTCATCGGTGGCCACCACCTCGGCGAAGGGTCGATACGGCGGATTCTGGGCTTTGACGCTGCGCAGCACCACCTTGGTGAAGGTGCCTTCGAGGCGGATGGCGATGACACCCGAGCGCGCACCGACGAGGCTGTCGACGGTCGCTGAGATCCCCTCGAGATCGAGGCCGGCAACGTGCCGAGTGGTCGGATCATTCATCGTCGTCAACACGGCGAACGGTGTCAGGGTGTCCGGCGACATCAGTTCAGCCCGTCCGGTGTGGTCCACCCGCCACGGCTCACCGTCGACCACCGCCAACTCGCCATCGAGGCGGTCCACCGTTCCGAGGCCGTGGTCGCCGGCAGGCAGCACCTCGGCGAGAGTCGCGACGCCGTCATATCCGCCGTCGAGCAGCACATGGGCCAGCGACAATTGGAACGTCACATCACCGGCATCGCAGCTGTGGCCGGCGAGGCGCCGGTGATCGAGCGAGACTGCGGCGACCAGATCGGGATCGATGCCCATCAGCAGCGCCCAGCAGGATCGTTCGATGCAGCAGCAGACGCGCCGAATGGGGCCGAGTCCGGTGTCAGTGCGTCCGCGGTTGTTGAGTGGGGCGCAGCGGCGGTGCCGTCGGTCAGCATCGGCGGTCTCACACGGGCCAGTTGCACCGTGAGAACCATCTGTCCGTCCTTCGCGCTGAGTCGCCAGTCACCATCGAGCGAGCGCACCCATGAGTCGATGATCCTCAAGCCGAGTCCCGGTGTGATGGCTCGATCGCGGGTCTGGATCGCATTGGTGATGTCGATCCCGACCCTGCGGGGAAGGATCCGTACGACGATGGTGACCGGTTCGGCCTCACCATGGCGCAGCGCATTGTTGAGGCCCTCCTCGACAATGCGATGGATCGCGATCGCAACATCGGGTGAGACCGTCGGGGCGAGCATCTCATGGATGGTCTCATCGCGGTAGTCGAGCGTGACGATGCCGGCCGTATCGGCCATGGTCGCGAGTTCAGACAGTGCAGCCTCGAGATCGATGGTGATCAGCGCCGGATGCAGCGAATGCGCCAGACCGCGCACATCGTTGGTCCGGATCGCGTCGAGGCGGTCAGCCACAACAACACCGTCGCCACCGAGCCGGCGCACCTCGGTGGCGGCGACGATGAGCTCGGACTGGAGACGTCCGTGCAGCCACTCAGCGACCTCCTGTCGGAGCCGACGGTCGGCCTGCAGCATGAGCGCCCTCGTCTCGCGTTCGGATTCCAGAGCCGAGGTCAACCGCTGCCCCTCGGCGAGGAGCCGCGCCGCGAATCCGGAGATGAGCCGGGTGACCACGGCGGCCATCAGCAACCACAATCCCTCGGTCAGCACCGAGATCGCCAAAGTGGCAGGCTGACGCTCATCCCAGACGAACACCTCGAAGGGCACACGCCCGAGGCCGCCGAGGATTCCGGCGGTGAATCCGAGCCGGTAGCTGATGCGGCTGATCTTGCGGTGGCGCAACCACCAGACGATCACGATGATCGCGACCGTCGACACGATGAGATTGCCCGATACACGACCGGCGACGGCAAGGATCGCATCGCCCGATGACCCTCTCCGGGTCAGCTCTTGTAGTGTCCCACCGACGACGGAGAACACCAGGATCATCGTCGCGAACACCCGGATCGGTGACGCGAGGATCCGCAACCATCGATCGGCGAGATGATCCACATGGTCCTCGCCTCCGACAGTGATGGGCGAGGTGGCAGATGTGGCGTCGGTGGTGGTGGACGTCACCGTGTCGGCCATCTCACGTCCCGCCCGTGGCGCTGTGTTGATATCTGTCATCACCTCGGCCCATCGCAGATCACTATCACAGTGGGTAGGTCATCTGCTCGTAGAAGAGCCGACTGACCGCGACGCGCTGGTTGAGTGATTGGTCCTCGGCGTTGATCCCGAGGCGCAGGTACAGACGCGACAGTGCATTCTCGACCGATTTGACGGTCACCACCATCCGATCGGCGATCGCCTGGTTGCTCCATCCCTCGGCGACGAGGCCGAGCAGCTGCAGCTGGCGCTCGGTGAGCTGGGCGGTGCTGGTGCCGACACGCGGTCGGGCCCGGGCGCGCACCTGCGGATCGATCGCCACAC
Organism: Ilumatobacteraceae bacterium; assembly: GCA_007117775.1. GTDB lineage: Bacteria > Actinomycetota > Acidimicrobiia > Acidimicrobiales > Ilumatobacteraceae > CSBr16-110. The sequence continues at coordinate 10,245 of SKFX01000115.1, read as the reverse complement.
CGCCGGCGAGCACCACATCGATGGCGCGGCGCAACTCGGCAGGATCGGCCACCGACTCCTTCAACAGATAGGCCCACCCCTCGGCATGTGCGCTCGGCAATCGTGCCAAGAGCCCCGGGTACACGTGGGTTGACAACAACACCACACCGAGATCGGGATTGCGTCGCTTCACCGCCAGGCCCCAGCGAACGCCGTTGGTCCCGGGCAACAAGATGTCGACCACGGCAGCATCGAACTCGGTGCCGGCGGCATCGGCGTCTTCGGCGCTGCTGAACGCTCCGACGACACTGATCGACTCCATCTGGGAGATCTCTCGCTCAAGCAGAGTCAGCAGCAGGGCCTGATCCTCGATGATGACGACCCTGATCGTCTCGGCATCGATATCGCGGTCGGTGATGGTCATATCGTCAGGTTCCCTCAGCAGATCTTTGCACGTCGATGCAGGGGTCTGTTCGGCGGTGTTCACAATCGTTGCCGGGCCACGAGTTCGGCGAAGGTCCCATCGGCGGCGATGAGTTCGGCGTAGGTCCCCGATTCGACGATCCGCCCATGTTCGAGGACGTGGATGGTGTCGGCACCCTCGATGGTGCTGAGCCGATGGGCGATGACCACCCGCGTGATGCCGAGACCATTGATGCTCTCGGTGACCATCGCCTGGGTGAGATTGTCGAGCGCGCTCGTGGCCTCGTCGAGCAGGAGCAGCCGCGGCTTTCCATACAGGGCGCGCGCCAGCAGTACCCGTTGGCGTTGCCCTCCCGACAGACCGCCTCCCTGGTCCGAGATGGCGGTCTGCAGGCCCATCGGGAGACGCCGGACGTCATCGGCGAATCCGACCGCTTCGAGCGCTTGCCAGAGATCGGCCTCCGACGCCGGCCGTCCACTGGTGATGTTCTCGGCGAGTGAACCCGGCAGCAGTCGGGCGTTCTGCAAGATCGTCGCGATCTGACGTCTGACACCGAGAGGGTCGATCTCGCTCAGATCGAAACCGTCGTAAGCGATCGCACCGGTGGTTGGCGTCTCGAAGCCGAGCAGCAGACGCAACAGGGTCGATTTGCCGGCCCCCGAGCCGCCGACGAGGGCGATGAACTCGCCCGGTGAGGCACTGAAGGAGACCCGATCGATGATGAGTGGTCCGTCATCGGAGTACCGGAAGCTGATGTCATCAACATCGAGTCGACCGCTGAGGTCGCCGACGAGATGTTGGCGCCCGGTCGATTCGGGCACCGAGGTCAATACCGGTCCGATCTGGTCGAGGCCGGCGCGGGCCTCTGCTGCGCCGGGGACCAGCGAGATGATCACCGAGACCGATGATGACAACGCCACGGCGGCGGCGACGGCTGCGAGGAACACGCTCTGGTCGATTCGGGGATCGGCGACGAACAGGGTGGCGATGATGGCGATGGTCACCGTGGGCAATGCCGTGGAGATGGCCCCGAGCCAGATCTGTGGTTGGAACAGCTGGGCCTTGAGCTGGACCGCGAAGCGGCTGACCCAGCGTTCGTCGGTGCGATCGGTGGCATCGGCGATTCGCAGGCGCGTCGCTCCGTAGATCATCGGCAACAACAGTCCGGTGGCGGCGTTGGCGGCATCGTTGATCCGCCGCACCCGACGGTACTGGGCTCGCGCCACCACGGCGGTCGCCGCGACCGCCACCGCGAGGGCCAGCGCCACAGCGGCTGTCACATTCAGCCCGGCGGCGAGCAGTGTCGGCAGTGCGACCACCCCGGCGATGGCCGCGCCGATCCCGAGCATGGCCGGGGTGCCGAACGCCTGTCTGACCAGCGGGATCGTCGAGGCACGGGTGGTCAGTTCACCCACGGTCCAGTTGCCGAAGAACGGAGCGGGAAGTGACATCAGTCGGTGCCAGCCGGCCAGCGATGCTGTCCGGTCGAATCGGGTCCGAAGTGCGCTCAGGTGTTGGCCGGCGACCAGGGTGCTGACGGCAGCGGCGCCGGCGAGCAGAAGCGCGGCGATGGTGACGGTGATGAGTCGTGTGCGATCAGCGCTCGGGATGATCTGGCCGACGATCACTCCAGCGAGGGCGATGGGCGCGAGTGACGCGAGGGCTGCGACCAGGAGCCACAGCATCGCACGGGCGAGGAGACCCCGCTGGCCTCGCAGCCCGATTCCGACCAGATCGGCGATGCTCGCAGGCTGCCGGCGGTCACAGACCACGACCGGCGCCAATGCTTCGGTGCAGTGGGTCAGCGTCTCGCCGATCGCGGTGTTGCCCGGACGCAGACGGGCTCGGCCGCGCCGGTCGGGCACTGCACATGACAGAGCGCGGGACTGATTCCACAACAGCAGTGGTGAGTCCATGGCTTCGGCCCAGTCGGGCGCGAGTGTGACCCGACGGGTGGGCAACCCCACGATGTCCAGCGCCCGACGGAGATCGTCGACTCGGCCATCTCGTTCCCAGGCGATGAGCAGTTCATCGGCGTTGGCGCCAGCTGCGGTCGCCGAGCCGGCGAGTTCGACGTGGGCTGATTCAGCGAATCGTTCGATGGCATCTCGATGATCAGATGGCGTCGCCGGCGCAGCGACGCTCACCAGTTCGGGCACGAACCGGTTCAACGTGGTGTTCACTCGATCCATATGGCCGCGGTGTGCTGCGATGCTCTGATCGAGTTGCATCCGGCGGTCCTCGATGGAGCTCATGTCCTGACCAGCCGTGCGTAGTAGCCGTCGAGGCCGAGCAGTTCGTCGTGGGTACCGCGTTCGACGATGCGGCCGTGATCGAGATAGATGATCTCATCGGCATCGCGCACCGTCGAGAGGCGGTGGGCGACGATGAGGGTCGCGCAGCCGCGCCGGCGCACCGATTCGGTGATGTGCTGTTCGGCGGTGGCATCGAGGGCCGCAGTGGCCTCATCGAGGATGAGCAGTTGTGGTGAGCGGGCGAAGGCGCGGGCGATGGCGACACGCTGGGCCTGGCCGCCCGATAGGCCGCGGCCACCTTCGCCGATCATCCATGAGAGCCCTCCGGGTCTGCCGATCAACTCGTGGTAGACATCGGCGTCGAGGAGGGCGCGTCGGATCTCGTCATCGTCGATGCTCCGGTCCCATAGCGTGACGTTGTCGCGGATCGAGGCTCCGAACAGCTCGATGTCCTGCTCCACCAGGGCGACCGCTTCGGCGAGCACCTCATTTCGATAGGTGTCCCGGCCTCGGCCATCGATCAGGATCTCGCCGGACCACGGCTGGTACTGGCCGGTGACGAGGCGGGTGACGGTCGACTTACCGCTCCCGGTGCTGCCGACGAGCGCCACCAACTGACCGGGTCGCAGTTCGAGGTCGAAATCCACCAGCAGCGGGTCGGCGAGGGGGTTGTAGCCGAAGGTGATCGAGCGCAACTCCAAGATGCCCTCGAGCGGTGCGATCTCGGTGGTCGGTCCGCGCAGATCGGCCGCTGTGCTGGGGCCACCGGTGCGATCCGACGGTGTCGAGATCCCATGATCGGCCATCGGGGTGGTCATGACATCATCGATGCGCGCGAGGTCGCCGGCGAGTTGCTGGATCTGGGACGAGAATGACACGACTCGCGATACCGGAGCGAAGACGTTGGCTGCGAGGATCTGTGCCGCCACCAGAGTGCCGAGGCCGAGTCCACCGTCGATCACCAGCCAGGCACCGATGCTGAGCAACGCGGTGTTGCCGGTGACGACGAGCAGTGGGGCGACGGCAGCATTGACCGTCGCCACGGCGTCCTGGCGTTGGCGGATGTTCAACAACCCGTCATTGGTGTCGGCGAGCCGGTCGAGGAGTTGCTCTTCGAGGCCATCGGCCTTGATGGTCTCAGCCAGGGTGACCACCGAGGTGATGGCGATCGAGAAGTCAGCGAGGTCACGGGCCTGTCGCAGCGCCAAGGCTCGGCTGCGCGAGTTGGTGATGCGGATGACCGCTCCGAGGCCGATGGCGGTGATCAGGACGATGAGCGCGAGCACCACCGAGTAGTAGGCCAGCAGCGCGAGCGAGGTGATCGCGACCAGCACGCCGAGTGCGGCCTGCGCGAGCGGCCCGGCGATCACCACTGAGAGCTGACGGACCAGCGGAACGCGCGACGCGAGCTCAGAGGGGGAGCGCTGGTCGAAGAACCGTGCCGGCAGGCGGAGCAGGCGGGTCACCATCGACATCGTCATCGTCGCCACCAAGCAGGCCGAGGCGGTGCTGATGATGCGGGCCTGCAGCACCGACCCGGCCACCTGGACGATCGCGATGCCGATGAGCGCGATGATCAACGCCGTGGTCAATGCGGTGTCACCGGCCACGAGATGACGATCGACGAGGGCGCGCGCCAGTGCCGGAACGGCAAGTGCCGGCGCGATGAGCGCAAGACCGCAGAAAGCGATCGCGATGATCGCCGATCGCACCGGCCGGGCATTGCGCGCAATGGACTCACTCATCGACGGTGCTCGACCGCCGGCCTCGAACGACTCGGTGGGTGTCAACTCGATGACGAGGCCCGTGAACGAGCGGTCGAACTCCTCATCGGTGACCTCGCGGTGGCCGACGGCCGGATCGTTCAGGTACCAGATGCCGTGTCGATGTCCTTCGACGACGAGGAAGTGGCGGAACTCCCAGAAGATGATGACCGGTGCGCTGCGAGCTGCCAGTGTCGCCGGTTCATCACGGAAGGCGTGGGCGTCGAGGCCGTAGCGTCTCGCGGCGCGGGTGATGCTGGCAGCGTTGGACCCGTCTCGAGACACCCCGCAGGCCTCACGGAGCTCCTCGAGCGTGACCCAGCGCCCCAGCGACGCCAGGATGATGCCCAATGAGACGGCACCGCATTCGGTCGCCTCCATCTGCAGGCGTGCCGGTGTCCGGGCCCGTTTCATGTCCGGCGGTCGTGCACGGTGGCCATCGGCCGCACCGGCCGTCGGCTCGAGGGTTCCTCGGTCGGCGGTGGGGGTGGAGGTCATTGATTGATCAACAGTTCGGCGGGGGCGAAGGTGCCGGTGGTGATCTCCACATCGATGATCGCCGCCGGCGCCAGGGCGGCATCGGGGCCTGAGCCCGCCGTCCACGCAAGCCCCGTCGGCGTCGTCTCATCGACATCGAGGTCCAAGCCGACGAGGACGACCCCGGTGCCGGGATCGAGCTCAGCGGCCAGACGCTGATTCCCGCCGGCGAGTAGGACGAGCCGCTGAGCGTCGACCGGGACGGCGGTGACCCACGCGACGGTTGCCGGGACCGATCCGAACTGGCCTGCAGGAGCCTGACGGACGGCGACGAGTGCGCGTTGGCCCACGGCGATCAGTGCGGCATCGCCCTCGTCCACCGCGACCACAGCGGTCGAGATCTCGCTCGGTCGGACCAACTCGGCGATCGGTTGGCCGGCTTCGACCCAGAGCCCGGACTCGACGAGTCGCAGCAGCACCCGGGCGTCGGAGAATGCGTCGACCTCGATGATGTCGTCGGCGGCGGTTCGGATGGTGATGAGGCGATCTCCGGCGATGAGCAGGTCGTCTCGGTCGAAGTGAACCTCCACGACGAGCCCGGTGACCGGTGCGACGCTCTGCGTCAGCGTGTTCTCACCGGCGAGCAGGCCGATGCCGGTCACCGTGGACGCGGGTCGTGCCAGCACTGCCCAGACCATCACCCCGGCGACTGCGAGGACGAGTGCGATGACGCCCAGGGCCTGGGGCCCTCGTATGGCCTTCAGCGTCGGTGTCACCCCACCACTCACCGGGGATACGGCGGACTCGCGGAACATCGTGTGATGGGCCGATTCCGATGGTGTGTCGGCCGAGGGAATCGAGGCGTCGACCCGTTCGACAGTCATCTCCACAGCCTTGAGCAGCACATCGGATGTCTCAAGGGGGGTATCCCCCCAGCGCGCCGGGGGTGAACCCCCGAAACCATCGGAGGTGATTGGGGAGGTGCCCCCGCAGACGTCGGCGACCACAACATTGACAATGGGGTCTGCGATCGCACCTGCGATGGCGAGTGATCTCGTCAGGTCACTGCACTCATCACGTCACCTGAAGGAGGCGACTGAATCATGTTCAAGCACGTTCAGAAGAAGGCAGCATCCGATTCGGACTTCCGCAGCAAGTTGCTGTCGGATCCGGCTGGAACCCTGGCCGCTGAGGGGATCTCGGTTCCCGAGGGCATGGAGGTCAAGCTCGTGGAGATGGAGCCCAACACCTTGCACCTGCGCGTCCCGCCCGCCGGAGCCGAGATCTCAGAAGATGATCTCGCTCAGGCTGCCGGCGGCGAATTCGACTGCAGCGTCACTTTCTTCTGATCCACGTCGACACGCTCATCAGCATGGGCGTGGACATACAACCCGACGGCCGTTGGCGATGGTGTGGTGCGATCGCCGACGGCCGTCGTGGTCGTGGCTCGCAGCCTGAATGCGGCCACGACCTCAGCGGTCCCGGCGCCGCGGCCGACATTCGGGAGTGACCTCTCACGCCGCATTTCGGGGAATCGGAGCAGCGCCACCTGGCCGGAGGAGGAGCCATGGATGCACTCGATGCGCACACAGTATCGATCACGTCGACTCATGATCTGGCCCATCTGATCGCTGGGGTCAGCCTCGAGTACTTCACCCGTGAGGTGGTCGGCTGCGGCCATCTGCATCTCGAGCGATCTGACCCGTCGTGGTTCGGGAATCTGTTGACGATCGGCGATGTGCTCGATGCGGTCACGATGGTCCCCGTCGATGATGGTGCCGTCACGTTGTCCAAGACCGTCGATGGCGAACACCACCATCGACCGGCACCGACGAGGCCCTTCGAGATCCGGCGCGCCGGATCCATGCGACGTGAGCGGCGAATCGATCGACGTGATCTGCTGGCGGCGCTGCGCGATGGCTCATCGGTGGTCGTCAATGACATCGGCCGTCTGTCGCCGCCGGTGCGGCGTCTGTGCAGCATCCTCGCAGCACAGCTCGAGGCTCCCGTGGTGGCGAACGCGTATCTGAGCCCCGCTGCGGCCCAGGGCTTCGATATCCACTACGACCGTCATGACGCGCTGATCATCCAACTCGAGGGTTCCAAGCACTGGGATCTGTTCGACCGGGTGGTCGACGATCCCCTCGAGGGGTTTCGGGATCCGATCGTCGACATGTCGTCGCCGGTGCGATATCGCCTCGTGGTCCAACGCGGCGACAGTCTGTATCTCCCGGCCGGTCTCGCGCATCGCGCCCGCAGCGCCGATCAGGCCTCATTGCACCTGACCCTGAGTTGGTATCCGCCGCGTCGCCATGAGCTGTGGTCGGCGGTGCTGGAGCATCTGGCGCTCAGCGACCGTGAGATCCGATCTCCGCTGCGCAGTTGGGATCCGCTGATCGAGGCCGATCGCCTTCGGGGTGCATTGCAGTCGATCGCCGAACGAGATGATCTGGTCGAGGTCGTCAGCGCTGCGAGATCAAAATTGTTCTCGCAGTGGCTCGCCGGAGAGCCCGAAGACGTCGGCTTCGCTCTCGGTGCCGGCCTCGATCCCCTGCCGCCGACGACGCAGTGGTCCTCGACGAAGGTCATGTGGCGCCCCGGCATCCCTCGCCATGTCGAGCACACCTCGCTCGGTGTCGAGGTGGTGGTGCCGGGCCGTGTGGTGCGTCTTCCCCCTGACTGCACGGTGTTCGTCGAGCGGCTGAGTACCGAGGCGTGCACCCTCGACGAGGTGGCCAGCGGCATGGAGGGGTCGCGTGCCGCCCGAGTGCTCGAAGCGCTGGTGTCGTGTGGGGCCGTGGTCGTGATCGGCGAGTGAATCCAGACGAGATCTCCCCGGCGGCACTGTCGGAGTTCTCAGCGCTCGCACTCCAGCGCTCACCGGCCGGCCTGCCCGAGTCATGGTTGCCCGCTGCCCATGCTGATCTGGTCTTCGACCTCAGTCGGAGTATCGGTTTGCTCGAAGCGGATCAGGACTGGTGGCACTCGATACGCCCACAGCGACGGACCTGGGAGGGATTGGCCGGGTTGTCCGATGAACTCGCCCGCAGGTTGGGTCTCATCGAACAACGATGGGCTGATCGATGGGCTGAGGCCCATCGCTGGTGGTGCTCTGATATCGAGTCGATCGCCGACCTGCTCGGCGGATCCACAACGCTCGTTCCGCTGGCACGGACGTTCTCAGATCCGCATCGCGGTGGGCGCCGGGTGATCGGCTTCGGCGTCGCGGGCTCCGGTCCCGATCCCGTCGTGTATCTCAAGCCTCGGTCGCTGCGGCCCGATGCGTTCTGGTCTGATGTCGTGGGGCGCGTGGCGCGATGGGCGGGACACGGGCCGTGGCCTGTTCGACGGCTCGTGAGTCTCGGCGACCACGGCTGGGATCGCCATATCGGAGATTCCGCCGGGGCGGCCGCACCGCCAGGGGACACCGTCGAGGTACTCGAACGCTTCGGTGTGGTGCTCGCTGTCGCGAACCTGCTCGGAACCGGCGATCTCCACCATGACAACGTTGTCGTCAGTGACGGGTTCCCGGTCGTCATCGACGCCGAGACCCTCCTGCAGCCGTTCGCGACCCACGGCCGGCGCCGCGGTGAGATCCTGGCCCATCCGCTCGATACCGGCCTCTTGCCGGTGTGGCTGCGCGGTCAGGCGCGGCGGGGTGATCCGCTGACCGTTCGCATGGTGTCGGGCCTGTTGGGAAGTACCGGGGAGGTGGTTCGAAGGGTGGCCGGCCAGCGCGGTGTGCAGCAGGTCGATGCACCGACACGCCTCATGTCAGAGGTCGTGGCCGGCGCGCTCACTCGCAGGGAACTGGGTGCCTCGGTGACGCGCGGGTACCGGCGCGCGATGGCGGCCATCGACGACCATCGAGGCGAGATCGAGGAGTTCGTCGCCGTCGAAGGTCCGCTCAGTGGCGTCGAGGTTCGGCTGGTGATTCGTCCGACCGGTCACTACCGCGCCGCACTCGAGACCGCATCGACTCCGGTTGTCCTCACCGCCGCAGTCTCGACCACCGAGCGGCTCACCCGACAACTCGAGGTGTTCGCGGATCAGCCGGTCCTGGCCCAGGAGCTCACAGCGCTGCGCGATGGCGATATTCCGGCGTTCGATGTCTGCGCCGATGGTGTGGAAGTCAGCGAACGCTCATCGGCCGAGGTGGCCATGAGGCTGGAGCGGTCGCCGCTGCAGTCACTGGCGAAGCGGCTCGAACACCTCGACCCAGAGCTCAACGCCCACCTCATCGGCCAATCTCTCATCGATCCCGATCTCGGCGGATCATCGGGTTTCATTGACCGCTGTGCGGAAGTGCTCGGCGCTTCACTGCGGTTCCGCAACGATTCGGTGACGCTCATCGGAGCGAATGTCTCGGCCGATGGGGCCTATCTCTGCGAAGGGGCGAGCGATCTCGGATCCGGTCTCGCCGGTGTGGCCCTGGTCTTGGCCGAACACTCGGTATGGGGCGGCGGTGATCCGTCACTGCCGGTCAGCCTGATCACCGCAGCGGTCGAGGGGGCGCAGATCAGCGGTGTCGACGGCGTGGGATTCACGCGCGGCTGGGCGGGGTTGGTGTTCGCCCTGGCGAGGATTGCTCACTACTGCGATGCTCCCGACCTGCACGGCCGGGCCGAGGAGATCATCACCACGCACCTCTGCGCCGATGAGATCGCCGCTGAAGACTCACCGGAGATGACCGTGGGTATCGCCGGTGCCGTGGCGGTCTTGGCCGGATATCACCATCTCGCTCCGACGGTCTCGCTCGATGCGGTGGCACTCGGTGCCGACAGACTCCAGGCGTGGGCGACGGCCGATGCCGAGGGTCGCATTCCGGGCCTCGCTCACGGTGATACGGGACTGGCCCTGGCGCTGGGGCGAGCCGGTGTCGTCCTCGGTGATGCCTCGTTGGTCGATGCTGCTCGTCAGCGATTCGAGCACGAGTCCGATCGCTGGCTGATGGCAGGCACCAAGCGCGACCGGCCGATGTCATGGTGCATCGGCGGTGCCGGGCGTTCTCTCGTGGCCGTCGAACTCGGACTCGAGCATGCCTGCGATTGGGGTGTCGGGTCACTCAGTGGGCATGGGATCAATCTCTGCTGCGGTGTGGCGGGAGTCGCCGAGGCGGCGGTCAGTCTCGGCGAGGGCTGCGGCGTCGACCTCAAGGCGGTCACCGAGCACCTCGCGGCGCGACTCGATGCCACCGGGCCGATCCTCGCCGATGGGTTCATGGGCCCGGCGTTCCATCCCGGGCTCTGGTTCGGCTACGGCGGCGTCATGCACGCACTGCTGGTGCGCGAGCACCACGACTTCGCCGGAGTGCTGACGGCAGCACCGATCGGGCGATCCGTCAGTG
>SKFX01000180.1 GCA_007117775.1 Ilumatobacteraceae bacterium | reverse complement strand
CTCGAGTCGTTCGGCGTCGAGATCGACCGGCACCTCGATGCGGCTGCGCACCTTGCCGTTGATCTGGATCGGGTATTCGACGGACTCCTCGACGAGCAGCGTCGTATCGGCCTCGGGGAATGTCACCGTGGTGACACTGCCGTCGTGGCCGAGACGCTGCCAGAGCTCCTCGGCGATATGCGGGACCAGTGGTGCGATGAGCAGTGTCAGTGCTTCGGCGACCTCGCGAGGTGTGCGATCAAGACGGGTGATGTGGTTGTTCAATTCGATGACCTTCGCGATCGCGGTGTTGAAGCGCAGAGCGTCCATCTCGGTGCGCACGGCGTCGATCGTGCGGTGCAGCAGGCGACGGGTCTCATCATCGGTGGGTTCGTCGACCACGGTGCAGTCGCCGGTCTGCTCATCGACCATGTTGCGCCACAGTCGCTGCAAGAACCGGTACATGCCCACGACATCGCGGGTCTCCCACGGCCGTGACGCATCGAGGGGGCCCATGGCCATCTCGTACAGTCTCAGCGTGTCGGCGCCATAGGCGCGGTACATATCGTCGGGTGAGACGGCGTTCTTGAGGCTCTTGCCCATCTTGCCCCATTCACGCTCGACGGGTTCATCGCCGTGGAAGAACCCGCCGTCTCGCTCCACCACCTCGGTGGATTCGACATAGACACCGCGGCGGTCGGTATAGGCATCGGCGAGGATATAGCCCTGGTTGAACAGTCGGGCGAAGGGTTCACATGACGAGACATGGCCCAAATCGAAGAGCACCTTGTGCCAAAAGCGTGCGTAGAGCAGATGCAGCACCGCATGTTCGACACCGCCGACGTAGAGATCGACGCCGCCGGGATGGTCCGGTCGCAGCTCGGTCTGGGGCCCCATCCAGTAGCGCTCGACCTCGGGATCGACGAACATCTCGTCATTGGTGGGATCCAGATAGCGCAGTTCGTACCAGCATGACCCGGCCCATTGGGGCATGACATTGGTATCGCGCCGATACCGGCGCAGCCCGTCGCCGAGATCGAGTTCGACCTCGACCCAGTCACCGAGTCGGTCCAGGGGGCTCTCAGGATTCGAGAACTCGTCATCGGGTTCGAACAGCCGCGGCGAGAAGCTGTCGGTCTCGGGCAACAGCACCGGCAGCACATCGTCGGGCAGTACATGGGGGCGGTCATCATCGTCGTAGACGATCGGGAACGGTTCACCCCAGTAGCGCTGGCGGCTGAACAGCCAGTCGCGCAGTTTGTAGGTGACCGTGGCGCGACCGTGGCCATTGGCCTCGAGCCAGGTGATCGTGCGCTCCACACCGGTCGCGACCTCGGCGATGCCGTTGAGATCGAGATCGGCATTCGCCGAGTTGATGTACGGGGCATCACCTACATAGGCCTCGGGCCATGATGTGGTCTCGACCGGGGCGTCCGCCGGTGGGGCCTCGAGGTCGCGGTCGGCGAACCAGGTATCGGGTGGGCGCTGGATGGCGGGGATGTCGATGTCGAAGATGCGTGCGAACTCGAAATCGCGCTGGTCGCCGCACGGCACACCCATGATGGCTCCGGTGCCGTAGCCCATCAGCACATAGTCGGCGATCCAGATCGGGACCTCGGCGCCGGTCACCGGGTTGATCGCATGGGCACCGGTGTCGACACCGGTCTTGGTGCGCTTGTCATCTTGGCGGTCGACGTCCTTCGCGGCGGCGGCCATCTTCTGGTAGGCGGCGACCGCCTCTCGCCGAGCATCGGTGGTGAGTGCGTCGACGAGGGGGTGCTCGGGGGCGAGCACCATGAACGATGCACCGAAGAGGGTGTCGGGTCGGGTGGTGAACACCGTGAGTGGCCCCGCTTCTGTGGCGAAGTCAACCAGCGCTCCGGTGCTGCGACCGATCCAGTTGCGCTGCATCGCGATGATCGCATCGGACCAGTCGAGCAGGTCCAAGTCGGCGAGGAGTCGCTCGGCATAGGCGGTGATGCGCATCATCCACTGGCGCATCGTGCGCTTGAACACCGGGAAGTTGCCGCGATCGCTGCGGCCCTCGGCGGTCACCTCCTCATTGGCCACCACCGTGCCGAGACCCGGACACCAGTTCACCGGTGCTTCGCTGACATAGGCCAGGCGATGGTCATCGATCACCGAGTGTCGTTCAGCTTCGCTCAGTTCACTCCAGGCCCGGCCGTCGGGGCTGAGGCGCTGGCCGGATTCGAACAACTCCACCAGTTCGCTGATCGGTCGGGCGCGGTCGGTGTCGGTGCAGTACCAGGCGTTGAAGATCTGCTTGAAGATCCACTGGGTCCAGCGGTAGTAGGACGGATCGGTGGTGGAGATGCTGCGGCGCGGATCGTGAGAGAGCCCGAGTCGGCGCAACTGGCGTCGCATATTGGCGATGTTGGCGTCGGTGGTGATGGCCGGATGCTGGCCGGTCTGCACCGCGTACTGTTCGGCGGGCAGGCCGAAGGCATCGAAGCCCATCGTGTACAGCACGTTGTGGCCGGTCATACGTTTGAAGCGGCTGTAGACGTCGGTGCCGATATAGCCGAGCGGATGGCCGACGTGCAGGCCGCTGCCCGAGGGATACGGGAACATGTCCAGAACGAACAGTTTCGGGCCCCGGGCCGCGACGGCATCGGGGTCGGCGAGCGGGCCGGCGGGATTCGGGGCCTCGTAGATCCCGGAGTCATCCCAGCGCTGCTGCCAGGCGGTTTCGATCTGTTCGGCCAGCGCCGCCGAGTACCGGTGCGGGGGTGCGTCTGGTGAGGTGTGCTCGTTGTCGCTGCTGGCCGTCACGTCGGCCAAGCCTAGGCCCCATGGCGGCCCCGCAGGCAGGTGATGGCATCACCAGAGCCGGGCGACGACCGTTGAGCGCCGGCTCAGCCGATCAGACATCGGCTGATGTCCGAGGGCCCGGCTCAGTGGCTGAAGGTGGGGTCTGTGTCGCGGGTGGCTGACGAACTAGCGTGACAGCCATGAGTGTGAACCAGACCGACGGCACCACAGTGCCGATGTCGACGATGGAGCGCTTGGCGCTGGCTGCTGATGCGCCGTCGGGTATCCGCTTCGTCGGTTCCTCGATGACCGGCGGGGGTGAGTCGATCTACGTCTCATGGCGACAGATCCACGACGAAAGCCTCAGCGTGGCCGCAGCACTCCAGGCGCGCGGTCTCGGGCCCGGTGACCATGTCGCCGTGCTCGGCCCGACCAGCCGCGAACTCGTCACCATCGTGCGGGCGTGCTGGATGGCCGGAATCGCCTCGATGGTGCTGCCGTTGCCGATGCGGATGGGTTCGCTCGACACCTTCATCGAATCCACCCGGGCCCGGATCCGCCACGGAGACGCGAAACTGGTGCTGATCGACGATCAGCTGGCCGCGTTCTACCAGGCGGCCGAGGGTGACCCGCCGATCGATTCGATGAACTCGGTGCTGCCCGGATCTGCCAATGTCCCCGGCTCAGATGCCTATGAGGCGCCGACCCCCGATCCCGAACGCCTCGTGATCTTGCAGTACACGAGCGGTTCGACGAGTGAACCCAAGGGTGTGATGATTCCCGACCGGGTGCTCACAGCCAATATCGATGCCGCGTGCACCGCAGCGCAGATGGGCGCCCATGAGGTGTTGGTGTCGTGGCTGCCGGTGTACCACGACATGGGCCTGGTGGGATTCCTGGCGCTGCCGATGACCAAGGGGACCGATCTGGTCCAGGCCGGACCCCAGGACTTCTTGGCCCATCCGGGCAACTGGATGCAGTGGATCTCGGACTGGCGCGGCACTGCGACGGCCGGGCCGAACTTCTCCTGGGTGCTGGCGACGCGGGCCCTGCGTCGCGCCAGTGACCTGGATCTGTCGAGCCTCACCTTGGCCCTCAGCGGAGCTGAGCCGGTGGACCCCAATGCTGTCGAGGCCTTCGTCGCGGCAGCCGAACCGTTCGGGTTCTCCGCTGGCAGCGTGTTCCCGGCGTTCGGGATGGCCGAAGTGGCCATCGCCGGGACGTTCCCGCGCCGCGGAGCCGGCCTGGTCTGCGATACGGTCGACCGCGAGGTGCTCGAGCGCGATCGGGTCGCCAAACCGGTCGACATCGTCGACCCCGATGACCTCGCTGTGCGCGCCCGTCGCCTACCGCTGCTCGGCACTGCGGTCCCCGGACTCGAGATGCGCGTCGTCGATCCCGAGACACGCGAACCGCTGCCCGAGCGCCATGTGGGTGAACTGCTGTTGCGCGGTACCTCGGTGACACCCGGGTACTACAAACGGCCCGATGCCACCCGGGCGCTGTTCCATGAGGACTGGTTGTGCACCGGAGATCTCGCCTATCTGCTCGACGGCCAGTTGGTGCTCTGCGGCCGGATCAAAGACGTCATCATCATCGGTGGCCGAAATGTGTTCCCCGAGGACATCGAACGCGCCGTCGGCGACATCGAGGGAGTGCGCGCCGGCAATGTGATCGCGTTCGGTATGGAGGGCTACAAGGGCAAAGAGAGTGTGGTCGTCGTCGCTGAGGTCCGCGCCGATGATCCCGCTGCGGTCCGAGACGCGGTGCACCACCGCACCCTCGAGGTCTGCGGGATCCCGCCGCGCGATGTCATGTTGGTGAAGCCGAGCACACTCCCCAAGACCTCATCGGGCAAATTGCAGCGCGCCAAGTGCCGGGCCGAGTACCTCGAGGAGACCCTCGAGCTGCTCGAGTCATGAGAGTCCTCTACAGCCTGCATCACAACCTCCACCATCCCCAGCGCGAGTTCGAGGCCTCAGGCTTCCAGGAGCCCTTCGAGCATCCGGGTCGAGCTGAGATCATCCGTCAGGCACTCGCTGCCGATGAGCGCTTCGAACTCGCCGCGCCCGATGAATGGGGGACCGATCCGATCGCACAGGTGCATGATCCGGGCCTGATCGCGTTCTTGGAGTCAGCATGGTCGGAGTTCCAGGCCGTGCACGGCCCCACCCATGATGTCGTTCCGGACATGTTCGCCATGGCGGGGTTGCGCGAGTCGATGGGGCCCGCATCCGAGCCGGCCTCGATCGATGCCCGGTTGGGCTGGTGGGCGTTCGAGACGACGACGCCGATCACCCACGGAACCTATGAGGCGGCCCGCTCGGCGGTCAATGTCGCGCTCAGCACCTGGGCGACGGTTGAGTCCGGTGAGCCCATCGCCTACGGCCTGTGCCGGCCACCGGGCCATCACGCGACCCGGTCGCTGTACGGCGGATACTGCTTCTTCAACAACGCTGCGGTCGTCGCGCATCGGATCGCGTCCACCACCGGCTCGAAGGTCGCCATCTTGGATGTCGACTATCACCACGGCAACGGCACCCAACAGATCTTCTATGAGCGCGATGACGTGCTGGTCGTCTCCTTGCACGCCGATCCGTCACGCGCCTATCCGTACTTCACCGGCCATGCCGATGAGACCGGGGCGGGCCGTGGCCTCGGCGCGAATCTGAACCTGCCGTTGCCAGCGGGACTCGACGATGACGGCTATCTGCCGATGCTCGAGTCCGCGCTCGAGTCGGTGATGGGTTTCGGCCCGGCAGCGCTGGTGGTGTCACTCGGCCTCGACACCTTCGGAGGCGATCCGATCAGCGATCTCGCGCTCAGCGCAGACGGGTTCGCTCGCTGCGGTGCTGCGATCCGCTCGGTGGGCCTGCCGACAGTGGTGGTCCAAGAGGGCGGGTATGCCGATGAGCAGCTCGGCGAAAACGCCCGGGCATGGCTGCTCGGCGCGTCGAGTCAGCCATGGCCGTCGTGATGACGTGACCCGGGCTGGATTCAGGCGTCGTCGGCGTACAGATCCGGGACGATATTGCGCCGATCCATGGGAGGACGTTCATAGCCCGGGTCGGGATTGGCCGGGTTGACCTCGATCTCGGGATAGGAGATATCGTCGTAGTCGATCTGTGACAGCAGATGCTGGATCGTGTTCAGGCGGGCGCGACGCTTGTCATTGGAGTCGACCTCCCACCATTGGGCCTCGGGGATCGAGGTGTGCTCGAACATCAGGTCCTTGGAGCGCGAGTAGTCGTCCCAGCGTTCCTGTGCGGCGATATCGATCGGTGAGAACTTCCAGCGTTTGGCGGGATCCTTGAGGCGGTCTTGGAACCGTTGATACTGCTCCTCGGCCGATACCGTCAGCCAGTACTTGATCAACTGGACCCCCGAGCGCACCAGCATCCGTTCGAACTCGGGTGCGGCGCGCAGGAAGTCCCAGTACTCCTCGTCGGTGCAGAAACCCATCACCCGCTCCACACCGGCACGGTTGTACCAGGAGCGGTCGAAGATCACCATCTCACCCGCCGCGGGCAGGTGCTGGACATAGCGCTGGAAGTACCACTGGGACTGTTCGCGTTCGGTCGGCTTGGGCAGTGCAACGACCTTGGCGTAGCGCGGATTGAGCGGCGACACGATCCGGCTGATGGTTCCGCCCTTGCCGGCGGCGTCACGTCCCTCGAATACGAGCACCACCCGGTGGCCCGATGCTCGGATCCACTCGAGCATCTTGACCAACTCGAGCTGCAGTCGCTCGAGTTCGGCCTCATAGAACGAGCGGCGCAGTCTGCCGTTCTTGGTGGTCTCGGGGATCCCGGGTTCAATTGGCGCCGATGTCATGCATCACCTTCTTCCAACGCTGTGGGTCGGATCGGTAGGGGGCATAGAAGCTGATCCGCTGGATCACATCACCGTATCGGCGGTGCAGTTCCGCAGCGATCATCTCGCCTTCGCCGACCACGGCGAAGGCGTTCAGCATCTCATCTGAGATCAGTGTCCCCATCGCATCCCACTCACCGCGCTTGGACGCCGCGTTGAGTTCATCGTGGACCTCACCCCAGCCGTGCAGATCCAGTACCGGCCGGTACGCCGGTGTGGATCCGTAGAAGGCGATCTGGCGACGGGTCGCGTCGGCGGCGGCCTCGAGTTCGGCCTCGTCGTTGCCGGTCACCACGAACGACGGCCCGACGATCTCGAAACCATCGAGGGTCTTGCCCGCTCGGGCCCGGCCGCGCTCGAGGGCCGGGATGGTGACCTCGCGCAGATAGCGCTCGGTGGTGAAGCCGTGGCAGATGAAACCGTCACAGACCTCACCGGCCACCTCGGTCATCAGTTCACCGACACCGGCGAGGAAGATCTTGGGTGGCCCGCAGCGTTCGAGCTCGCGGCGATCGGGGGTGAAGAACGGTGTCATGAGCGTATGGGTGTAGAACTCACCGCGAAAGGCCAGTGGTGTGTCGTTCAACCAGGTGTCCCAGATGGCACGGATCGCGAGGATCATCTCTCGCATGCGCGCTGCCGGCCGGCTCCAGGGCATCGAGAACCGCTTGGTGATATGCGGTTTGATCTGGCTGCCGAGACCGAGGATGAACCGTCCCTTGGAATAGGCCTGCAGATCCCATGCGGTCTGTGCGAGCGTCATTGGAGTACGCGCGAACGCGACGGCGATCGAGGTGCCCAACTCCACGGTCTCGGTGTGCTCGGCTGCGAGCAGCAGCGGCAGGAACGGGTCGTGGGCGGTCTCAGCGGTCCACAGCCCCGAATAGCCCATCTCCTCGCCGAGGCGCGCCTGTTCGGGCACGGTGGCGAGATCCATTCCGGCCGATCCGTCGATTTTCATCTCTGGTCCCCCTCCTCATCGCAGCAGCGTCGATCCACTCCCGATCGGTGCTCGCCGCCGCCCTCAGACGGTATCGCTATTGCTGGTCGCGCAGGAAACGCTCGAGCTCATCGGCGATCTCATCACCGCTCGCCCACTCGAGACTCGGGCCACCGATGGCGTCGATTCCCGATTCGGCGGTGTCCGCGGTCTGGTCGTGGAGCTGTTCGAGTTGGCCGAGCAGACGAAGATGTTCGGGATTGGCGGTGACGAGTTCGTCGAGTCGGGTGCGGGCATCGACGGCGGCCTGGCGCAGATCGGTGGCATCGACGATGATGTCGGCGACCTGGCGCAGCGCATCGATGAGTGCGACGCTCGCCGGCGGGTACGAGCCGTTGGCGACGTAATGGGGGACCTGGGCCCACAGCGTCATGGCCGGGATGCCGAGTCGGTGGAAGGTGTGTTCGAGCATCGAGACCGTACCGGCGGGAACATCGACCGAACTGCGCAACAGCGGGACCGCGGCGAGCACATCGGGTGACGGTGAGGTGATCGACAGCCGCGAGGGTCGTGTATGGGGGGTGGTGAACGGATATGCGCCGAGGCCGATCATCTTCGCAACGCCGAACTCATCGGCGACCTCACCCATGATCGAGCAGAACCGGTTCCATGCCATATCGGGTTCGGGCCCACTCAGCAGCAGCAGGCCATGGCCGGCCTGGTCGGTGCCCGCCGACAAGGTGATGTGATCGGATTCGAGCACGCTGTTGAGGCCCTCGCGGACCTGCATCAGCGGACGTCGGGCGCGAAAGTCGATATAGGTGTCATGGTCGAACACCGCGATCGCTTCGGCTCGGGTCTCGTCGGCGATTGCCGAAATGGTCGCCGACGCGGCGCCGGCGGCATCGATCCAGCCGGTCAGCATCACCACCAGCGTCGCCCCCTCGGCGGGCGGGGCGGCATCGTCGGCCCATCGCAGGCTCGGATCGTCGATCACGACCGGTCTCCTGTCGGCCGGGTGTTGGCGAGCTGTGAGGCGAGTCCATGGGCCTTGGTTGCCGCGGCCTCGACGCGTTGTGCGAACAGCGCCAACTCGCCCGGATCGCGTTCGCCGAGCGCGCCACCGAGATAGCGGGCGTAGACGCCTTCGAGGATGCAGGCCAGCTTCCAGTAGGCGAACGCCTCATAGAAGCCGAGATCGCTCAGATCGCGCCCGGTGACCGCGCCATAGCGTTCAGCGAGTGCAGCGCGGTTCCAGAACCCCTCTGGCGTGGTCGCCCCCGAATCCCAGGCGCTCTCGGCGTCATCGGGGCCGGTCCAATAGACCATCAGCAGGCCGAGGTCGGCGAGCGGGTCTCCGAGGGTGCAGATCTCCCAATCGAGGACCGCGACGACGTTGCCGGTGTCATCCACCATGCAGTTGTCGAGGCGGTAGTCGCCGTGCACGAGGCGTGCCGGGCCCTGAGGAGGGATCGCGCCGAGCAGGATCTGGTGGGTGGCGTCGATCTCGGGGAGTTCTCGGGTGTGCTGTTGGGTCCACTGGCCGTACCAGCGCTTCAGCTGGCGCTCGATATAGCCCTCATGACGAGCGAGATCGCCGAGGCCGACATCGGCGGGCTCGATCGAATGCAGCGCGGCGAGGGTGTCGACGATCGATTCCGAACTCCGGGCCCGCGCATCGACGTTGAGATGGGTTTCGGCGGCGGTGCGATCTCGGATCACATGGCCATCGATGAATCCCATGACGTAGAACTCGGCGCCGGTGATCTCGTCGTCATCGCAGTGGCCGAATGCTTTGGGCACCGGCACCTCGGTGCCCGCCAAAGCCGAGATCAGGCGGAACTCGCGTCCCATATCGTGCGCGCTCGCCAGCCGGTGGCCGAGCGGTGGGCGGCGCAGCACGAAGCGTCGGCCGTCGCGATCGGTGACCTCGAAGGTGAGATTGGAGTGGCCTCCGGCGATCTGGTGGAAACTCAGTGGCGCAGCGGCGTCGGGGACATGGCGGCCGAACCACTCCTCGACGCGGCCCACGTCGATCCCGGCCGGTGGATGCGGTGGGGCGGGCGACGCGGGATCCATGCCCCGAGAGTAGCGCTGAATCCGAAAATCACGGCGTGTCGTGGTTCGAGGCCCGCCATGAGGTAGTTGTAGAGGAGGTGAATCTCGATCGAGACCTGTCCGGAGTGGCCCAACCGTTCGATGTGGCGATCATCGGAGGTGGGATCACCGGTATCCAGGTGGCCCGTGAAGCAGCGGGTCGCGGCCTGCGCACGGTGCTCATCGACAAAGATGATTTCGGTGCTGGGACCTCATCGGCCACCTCGAAGCTGATCCACGGTGGGATCCGCTATCTCGAGCAGGCCCAGTTCGGCGTCGTGCGCGAGAGTCTGCGCGAACGCCGGATCCTGTCCCTCGGCGCACCGCATCTGGTGGAGCAGCGACGTTTCATCATGCCGGGCTGGCGCTGGTCGCGACCCTCGACGGCACTGCTCGGCGCCGGCGTCGGGCTGTATTCGCTGCTCGGATTCGACTCCAATCGCAATGCACCACCATCGCTGTGCATCCCGATGCCGCGTTGGATGTCGGCCAGGTCGGTGCGTGCCGCCATTCCGTGGCTCTACGACGACGGACTGCAGGGGGCATGGGTCTACCACGACACGATGAACGTGTTCCCCGAACGTCTGCTGTTGGCCTACGCGGCATCCGCGGCGGCCGATGGTGCAGTGCTGTTGAACCATGTCGAAGCCACCGGGTTCATGATGCAGGGCGACACCGTCCACGGTGTCGAGGTCGTCGATCGTCTCGACGGCCAGCGATATCGGATCTCGGCCTCAGCGGTGGTCAATGCGGCCGGGCCATGGGCCGATCTGGTCGTCTCGTCGTTACAGGCCGAACTCGGCCTGTCCATGGTCCGCTCCAAGGGCGTGCATCTGCTCACGACTCCGGTGGGTGGTGCCGCCTCGACCACCGATACGGTCTTCGCCCGGGGCCGCAGCGGACGCCATGTGATCGTGTCGCCGTGGCAGGGTCACAGTTTCATCGGCCCGACCGATACCGAGGTGGCCGAGGAACCCGATGATCTGCGGGTGCAATCCAGCGATGTCGAGTTGCTCCTCGACACCGTCAATGAGACGCTCGGGTCCGGGGTCGCGCCGATGGTGCTCGACGATGTGGTCGACACCACCTTGGGTGTCAGGCCACTCATGGTCGATGAGGGCAAGAGCAGCTATACGGCGAGTCGCCGACATGAGATCTATGACCACGCCACAGCGGGCGTGAAGAACCTGTGGAGCATCGGTGGCGGCAAATGGACGACCGGGCGTGCCACCGCGGTGCAGATGCTCGATCTGCTCGTGGCTTCACCGGCGCTCGGCGCTGCGACTTTGCGTCGGTTCGATTCGCGTCGCACGGCGGTGTTCGGCGCCTTCGGATGGGCCGAGGATGCCGCACCGTTCTTCTCCGAGGTGATCTCGGCTCGGCCCGAGATCCCACTCAGCGCCGAGACGCGTGTCCACCTCGCTCGTCTCTATGGGACCGACAGTGCCCGCATCATGGACCTCATCGCGACCGATCCCAGCCTGGCCGCACCGATCTCGCAGCGACCCGGACGTCTCGACATCGCCGCACAGGCGGTGGTGGCGGTCACCGATGAGGGGGCGCGGACACTGTCCGATGTGCTCGATCGACGTCTGGTGATCGGCACCCTCGGGCCGGTGGAACTCGGTGAGATCGAGCGCGTCGGCGCGCTCGTGGGGCCGTTGCTCGGCTGGGACACCGATCGCATCGACGCTGAGGTCGGCAGCGAACACCAACGCCGCATGCAACGACGCATCAGCTGGGGTGCGCTCAGTCGCTGAGGTCGGGCGGCCGGTTCAACACCACCGGGCATGGAGCCCGACGCACGATGTTCATCGCAACGCTTCCGGCGCGGATGCGCGCCAGGCCGGTCCGACCGTGGGTGCTGGTGATGATCAACGAGGCATCGTTGGTCTCGGCGAACTCCGCGATCGAATTCGCCGGGTTCGAATCGCGCAGCACCTCGAATTCGACCGGATGATTCGACTCGGCGCTGAGGCGCTGGGCGAGTCGATTGGGATACGACGATTCGTCGATGTCTGAGGCGCTGGCATCACCGGGATCGAGGACCAGGGTGATCCACGGGGTGGCCTCGAGACCGATGCCCCATGCAGCTGCGAGCCCGAGGGCGGACTCTGAGGTGGTGGAACCGTCGACCGTCACCACCAACGATCCGCGGAAATCCGGCCGGTCGATGCGCGCCTCGGGGCCCACGACCATGATCGGGCCGAAGAGCAGGCCGAGCAGCTCCTCGGCGATCGAGCCGATCAACGCGGCGCTGCGGCCACGGCCGACACTGCTCATGACCACGATCGAACCCTCGTGGTCGACGGCGCGCTGGGCGATGGTGCTCGCGACATTGTCGCCCATCGTCTCGATGACCACCTGCACCCGCGCCAGCATCTCGGCATCGACCCCGGTCTCGCCGAGTTGTTCGCGCACGATCTGCTCAGCCGGGCCGGCATCATCGGGCAGTGTCACCACCTGGAGCACCTCGAGTGCGGCATCGCTCTGGCGGGCGAGCGCTGCGGCGGGGCCGAGGGCCCGCCAGGAGAAATCCGAACCGTCGACTGGCACGATGACCCGTTTGAACATCTCTGACCTCCTGAGGTTCGCCCGACGGACTGCAGAACGCTGCAGCCCATGGTGATCTGGGACCCGTCACCGGGTCGATGCGCTGATCGTAGCGACGCTCGAGATCGGTTCGGTAGTGCCGTTGGTCCCGATCCCTGCGAGACCGCTCCGGATCCCTCGGTCGCTGAGGGACGGCTTT
Organism: Ilumatobacteraceae bacterium; assembly: GCA_007117775.1. Taxonomy (GTDB): domain Bacteria; phylum Actinomycetota; class Acidimicrobiia; order Acidimicrobiales; family Ilumatobacteraceae; genus CSBr16-110. The sequence continues at coordinate 4,259 of SKFX01000180.1, read as the reverse complement.
CGTTGTGCCGGGTGGTGGCGACGGGCCATGCTGGGATCGTGAACGAGCTCGATGAACCAGTGGGTGCCTCCGTCGACGCCGAGCAGCACGGACCCGTGTGGGTGATCGGGATCGACGGATCGACCGATTCGCTGCACGCGCTCGGTTGGGCGGTCGCACGGGCTCGGGATCTGGCCGTGAGTGGACAGCGGGTCCGTCTGCGGGCGTGCAGTGCCTGGCAGATGCCGGCGATGGCGCCGTTCGGTGTCGGTGGCACCACGATGATGATCCAGTTCGATGATCTCGAGGCCGGGACACGTCAGCGTCTCGACTCGGTGATCGACGCTGTGGACACCTCCGGAGTCGAGGTGTCCACGGTCGTGGTCCACGGCGGTGCTGCCAGCGCGCTGATGGAAGCCTCGGCCGATGCGGAGTTGTTGATCGTGGGCTCGCGCGGCCACTCGGCACTGCGCGATCTCGTGCTCGGTTCGGTGAGCCGCCAATGCTGCACCCATGCCACCGTCCCCGTCGTCGTCGTGCCCGGCGAGTTCGATCTCAGTGCACCGGCACGCGCTGTGATCGGCTTCGATCTCTCCGAGCGATCGGCTGCCGCGATCCGCTGGGCGCTCGGCCCGGGTGCCACCGTGGTCGGGGGTGCCCGCCTGGAGGTGCTCGGAGCGTTCGATCGCTCACCATTCGAGGACGCGGAGTTGACCCGTGAACGTTTCGGCGACGAGGTGGCCGCGGCCGAGGCGGAATTCCATCGGCGCGTCGATGAACTCGACCCCGAACGCGCCATGGCGCGCGTCTTCTCTCTCGCCGGGGCACGGCGGGCACTCGCAGCTGCGGTGTCGGGCGAGGGGCGAACCGGTGGTGACGACGTGTCGGGGCCGGCGGATCTGGTGGTGCTCGGGTCCCGCGGCCGCGGCGCGATCGGCTCGGCACTGCTCGGGTCGGTATCGAACTGGATGCTGCATCAATTGCAGTGTCCGACGGTGATCGTCCCATCCTCGTGATGCCGCACCCACTCGACCGGCGCGGCGGTGCGGCAGATGGAGGCGCGTCGCTAGGGTGCAGGCATGGTTCTCGATGTCACCGACGCCACCTTCCAGACCGAGGTCGTGGACCGCTCTGCAACCACTCCGGTGGTGATCGATCTGTGGGCGACATGGTGTGGTCCATGTCAGACCCTGGGTCCGATCTTGGAGAAAGTGGTCGGCGAGACCAACGGTGCAGTGGTGCTGGCCAAGGTCGACGTGGATCAGAACCCCGGGATCGCCCAGGCGTTCAGAGCGCAGTCGATCCCGGCGGTGTTCGCGATGTCGGGCGGTCAGGTCGTCGACGGATTCATCGGTGCGCAGCCCGAACATATGGTGCGCGAGTTCGTGGCCAAGCTCGGCCCCGATCCGGCCAGCGAAGCAGTCGCCCAGATGATCGCAGCCGCCGATCGCGATGGTCTGCACGCCCTGTTGGTCACCGATCCGGCCAATGAGGCCGCCATCGTGGGCCTCGCCGAGTTGCTCGTGCGCAGCGGTGAGACCGATGAGGCACTGGCACTCCTGGCACGGATCCCCGAGAGTGACCAGACCCGTCGGATCGCTGCGATGGCTCGTCTGCAGACGGACCCGGCCGATGACTATGACGCAGTGCTGAGCGATCTGCTCGACCGGGTGGCCAGCGATGATGAGGCGCGCCAGCAATTCCTCGACATCTTGGAGTTGATGGGCCCCGACGATCCCCGCACGGCCGGCTATCGGCGACAGTTGACGGCTCGGCTGTTCTGAATCGGAACGGGTGACGGCGCCCACCTCAGCACCGAGCGCTCTCAGATCGAACCCAGTCGCGCGGTGGTGATGTGAACGTGCGTGGATATCGTCATCTCAGACCTCCCCGGACGAATGTCTGGATCACAACCTGAGCGGACCCGGCTGGCACACGTTGGCCGTCGAGATGCGGTGATCACAGACGAAGCGGTGATCGAGGGGTTGAGATGGGGATGCTTCCTGAGCGGCCGGCGCCGACGGTGCTGCGGGCGCGTTGGCAGACCGCAGCACGCTGGGTGCACTGGTTCGGGCCGGGTCGAGCGTCGGCGATGGCGGTGGCGATCGTCGCCATTGCCGCGGTGGGCTGGTCGATGACACAGAGATCGGGTGATATCTCCGAGGGCCCACCGGCCTCGGCCGAACAGGCCGATCCCGGATCGCTGCAACGGCGCAGTATCGCGTCAGATCCAGACGGTTTCACTCTGGTGACCACGCCGACGACGCCAGCAGCGATCGACGAGGTGCTGGTGCATGTCGCTGGGGCGGTTCAGCGGCCCGGTGTCTATCGACTCGAACCTGACCAGCGGGTCATCGACGCCGTCGATGCCGCCGGGGGAGCGACTCGCGATGCGGTCCTCCACGCCATCAACCTCGCGGCGCCGCTCAGCGATGGCCAACGCGTCCATGTGCCCCTCGAGGGTGAACCGATACCGTCGGAGGCCCTTGTCTCGGCGGGGGCGCCATCGGCCGGCGGCACGCCGGCACCGATCAGTGTCAACTCTGCCGGTGAGGCCGAACTGGTCGGGCTCCCCGGTGTCGGCCCGGTGCTCGCCGCTGCGATCGTGGCCCATCGCAGCGCCCACGGACCCTTCGAGACCCTCGAGGGTCTCTTGGCGGTGACCGGAGTCGGGCCAGCCAAGCTCGAGGCGATGCGCCCTCAGGCGACACTGTGATCGCGGCAGCGTTACAGCAGCGAATCGCCGATGATGACCGAGGCGGCGATCAACGCGATGACCACGCCGGCGGCGATACCGCCGGCCATCCACCCATATTCACGCCAGTAGTCCGACCACTGTGCGGTCGGGTTGCGGGTGGCGCGGCGCGCTGCGCCCCAGCCGATCATCGCCCAGATCACCGCACTCGCCACCGCCGCGATGAGATAACTGGACGCCCCGGTGAACGGGGCACCGACGAACAACAGGGCCGGGGCGGCCACGAGTGTGCCGAACAGGCCCGTCAGGCCGGTCAGGCGCGTTTCGAAGATCCGTGTCGCAGCGATCGACACCACCGCGAGGACCAGCGGTGGGGCGAGGGCCACCAGCGGACCGCGGGTGCGCAACTGGTTGCGGTACCAGCGCGGCCCACCCACCACCGCCGAGGCGGTGGCCGACGAGTCGATGGCGCGCTGTGCGGCGGCTCCAGCCGATCTGGGATCAATCGAGGTGGCGATGGGTGAATATTACGCTCCCGGCGGGCCGTCAGCGGCGCGACCGGCCGTTGGCCGTCGCGCGAACCCGGTGCGGCCACGGAGGATCGATCCGGTGCTGTGTGGTGGGTGCGCAGTGGTCGTCATCGCGTCGATGACGGCGCGAGTCGATCTGACCGCGGTGGTGACCGGCGCGACCGCGGTGCTCTTATGGGCTCGGTGGCAGGTGATGTCGTGGGGGGTGCTGGCGGTGCTGGTGATCATCGCCACCATCGCGCTCGGGCGCAGCGCAGTGGAACAGCGCGCCCTGTCCGAAGCGGTCCTCGGGCCCCATGAAGGGTGGGTGACGGTGCGCGGTGAACCGCGGGTCACGGCCTCGGCGGTGCGCGCCGTCGTGGTCGTCGACGGGCAGCGCTATGAGGTCTGGGGCCGGTCGTCGACGGCGCGCCGTGAACTCGCAGCCGCCGGTGCCGGCGACCGGCTGTATGTGCTGGGCGAACGACGATCGCTGAGCCCTGAACGCGCCGAGGTGGTTGCGTGGCAGCATGTGATCGGCGAGTACCGGGTGAGCGAGTTCGTCGATACTGCACCGGGCACGGTAGCGGCGCGCCTGTCCGGTGCGGTCCGGTCCTCGATCCGACGCGGCGCGGACCAGATTCCCGATGCCGAACGGGCGCTGTTCTCAGGTCTCGTGATCGGTGATCGCCGCGGTCAGTCGTCGGAATTGACCGCCCGCTTCCGTGACTCGGGGCTCTCGCATCTGCTGGTGGTATCGGGTCTCAACGTCACACTGTTGTTGGTCGGACTGTCACCGTTGCTGGTGCGACTCGCACCGATGTTTCGCTGGCTGATGACCGTCATCGTCGTCGTATGGTTCGCCGGTCTCACACATTTCGAGCCGTCGATCATGCGCGCCTCGGCCATGGCGGTGATCTCGGTCACCGCATTCAGCACCGGTCGGAGTCGTGATCCGACACGGATGCTGATGTTGGCGGTGCTCGCGCTGGTGCTCATCGATCCGCTCGTCGTTCGCTCCGTCGGGATGTGGTTGTCGGCATCGGCGACCGCAGGGGTATGTGCGATCGCACCGG
>SKFX01000100.1 GCA_007117775.1 Ilumatobacteraceae bacterium | reverse complement strand
TACAGCTCGGTGCGGTTGCAGGTGCTGATGATCGCGACCTCGCGGATATTGTCGCGACCCGCCAGATCCGCCACCGCCTTGGGGAGCGTCTCGTTGTTGACCATCAACCGCTCGAGCAGCGACAGCGGCCCGCTGCGGTGGGTGACTCCGACGACCAGAATCGACATACGAACCCCACCCTAGGCGGTGGCGCCCCGTTTCAGTGTGGCCGACCCGGGACCGAGGCCGGTACCGCGGCCGCCGGTGCGCGTACCTGAGCGCAGGTTCGCCCGGCGCTGTTCGTGATAGCTGAGGATCTGCAGTTCCACGGCCAGATCGACCGTGCGCACCGACACCCGCGACGGCGCGGTGACGATGGTGGGGGCGAAGTTCAAGATGCTGGTGATCCCGGCCGCCACGAGCCGATCGGCGACCTCCTGGGCGGCCGATGCCGGGGTGGCGATGACCCCGATCGCGATTCCGGTCCCCGACACGATGGTGTCGAGTTCGTCGAGATGGCGGATCCGTACCCCGCCGACCACGGTGTCGACCTTGGCCGGATCGTTGTCGACGATCGCGCCGACGGGGAACCCGCGTCCGGAGAATCCGCCGTATCCGGCGAGTGCCTGGCCGAGGTTGCCACCACCGACGATCACCACCGGCCAGTCCTGGTCGAGGCCCATCTCGCGACGGATTTGGAAGATGAGATAATCGACCTCGTAGCCGACACCGCGCACTCCATACGAGCCGAGATAGCTCAGGTCCTTGCGAACTTTGGCGGCGTTCACCCCTGCGAGTTCGGCGAGGCCTTCAGACGAGATGTTGAGGACACCACCATCGGCCTGCTCGATCAGGATCTGCAGGTAAATCGGGAGGCGGGCCACCGAGGCCTCGGGGATGCGACGACGTGGTCGGCTCGTGGACATCGTCCCTTCAGACTATGTCGCTCGTGCATGAATTCACAAAGTCGAGCACCCTGCTGGGGCCCCGTGAACTGCGTCACCGCAGCGGTCGCGCTCAGGAGGCCGAATCCTCGAGGACCGTGCCCTCGAGATGGCGGCGCACGAGCTTGCCACTCAGGTTCCGAGGCAGCTGGTCGACGAAGACCACCGACTGTGGGCACTTGTAGCGCGCCAGATGCTGCGACGCGAACTCGATCAGTGCATCACCACTCGGTGAGGTGCCCGCAGCGGGAACCACATAGGCGCGGATCGACTCGTTGTCGAGGTCATCGACGAGGCCTATGACACCGGATTCGGAGACATCGGGATGCAGATTCAGCACCTCTTCGACCTCGGCGGGATAGACGTTGAAGCCCGACACGATGATGAGGTCCTTGGCGCGGTCGACCAGATACAGCCAGCCGTCCTCATCGACCATGCCGACATCGCCGGTATGCAACCAGCCGTCGGCGAGCACCCGCCCCGAAGTTTCGGGATCACGGAAGTAGCCGATGAACACGTTGGGTCCCTTGATCAGGATCTCGCCGGCATCACCGACGGGAACATCTTCGCCGGCATCGTTCACCAGTCGGATCTCGACACCCGGAATCGACCGGCCAACCGATCCGTAACGCGGCCGTTCACCGGCCGCCCACGAACTCGTCACCACCGGAGCGGTCTCGGTGAGGCCGTACCCCTCGGCGATCGTGATCCCGAATCGCTCCTCGATGCGCTCGGCGACCGAGACCGGCAGCCGCGACGCCCCCGAGACTGCGCTGCGGACACCGGCGAAGGCATCGGCGGGCGCATCGGACTCGGCGAAGGCGACCCACACCGGAGGTGCGCCGGGGACGATGGTGACGCCGTGGTCGGCGATCAATGACAGCGCCTCAGCCAGATCGAAGCGTGTAGCGAGCACCAGGGTGGCTCCGGCCGCCAACGTGACACCCAGGCCGACATTGAGGCCGAAGATATGGAACATCGGGAGCACGCCATAGACCACATCGGAGGCCTCGGTGTGTTCGGGTGAACTCAGACTCTGGTCGATATTGCTGCGCAGATTGCCGTGCGACAGCATCGCGGCCCGCGGTGATCCGGCCGTGCCACTGGTGAACAGCATGGCAGCGATCTCACTGGAGTCGACCTCGGTGATCGGCACCGCATCGGCGGCGCTCAGGGTTTCGAAGTCGACGGTGTCGGTGAGACCGCAACGATCGGCCAGTGCGCGATCGCTGGTGATCACGGTACGGATCGATGACGGGATCTGATCGGCGGGCACCATCGACCAGACCGGACACGAGATCTCGTCGAGGACCACCGCAACCGGCTCCACCATCACCAGCTCACGCAGCAGCTCGGGCGGCGGACTGAGCGGGTTGACCGGGATGGCCACCGCACCGATGCCGATCGTGGCAAGGTACGCGACCACGAACAGCGTGTCATTGACCGCGGCGATGACGACACGGTCGCCCGCACCGATGCCCTCGGCGACGAGGCCGCCGCGCACCGCGGCCACCGCCTCGCGCAACTCGCCATAGGTGTGGCGCCGATCACCTGAGATGAGCGCCACAGCATCGGCCGGATGGTCGTCGATCAGATGGGCAAGGTTCATCTCATGGGCTCCCCACGGGGCCGACGGCCCCGAACTCGTCACCTCAGACAGTAGTCCACCGGACCCGCACCCGATCGCCGATCGGTCGCGCCCGGGCTGGATCAGAGCCGGATGAGTGAGATCAGACCGGCGAGCAGGATCACCAGCAACAGCAATCCGAGGGTCAAGGTGGTGGCCGGGCGCATGGCCTCAGGCTAGCGAGCCGGGCCCCGCGGCGCGATCGTCGGCGCATCGACACGGACCGATACCGCTGCGGTCTCACCGCCAGCGGCCAGGACCACCTGATCACCGGTGTCGAGGCCCATCTCGGCGGCTGCCGACGCGCGATCCAGACAGATCGACAGCATCCCGGCCGAATCGGTGACGAGACCCGGACCACCTCCGATGGCGGCGTAATGATCGGCCAGCACGGCGCTGCGTTTGATGGTGGCACCCGGGGCGGTCGGATCGCTGATCGTCATCTGCACCGTGGGGATCGCCCGGGCGATGGCGGCGCGCAGCGCCGCCGGATCGGACTCGTCGAGGTCGGCGACCGGGCCGAGGACGGCGAGTTCTTCCACTGCGACGTTGAGCTGACAGTTGCCGAAGCGATCCACCCAGAGCACTTCGGCCGCCAGGGTGTCACCCTCGTGGCGCGGCAGCGGGATCGTGGCCGGCACCAACAGATCGGTGTCGAGTTCGGGGCCCAATTCGGTGAGTGGCACCCCGTTGCAGAGATGCGCTGCGGCCGGAGCGAAGATATCGCGGCCGGCGAAGGTGGCGCCCGGGGCCAGCAACTGGTAGTCCGAATTGGTCAATTCCACCGCCCGCTCGGCGCCGCCGGCGAGAGCGACCGCCGGGGCCAAGAGGCCGTTATCGGGCCCGACCAGGATCCCCTCTCCCCCGGCGACCTCGACGGCGATCGCCTTGCGGCCGGATCCGACACCCGGATCGACCACGGCCATGACCACCCCCGAGGGGATGTAGCTGATACTGCGGGCCAGTGCCAGCGAGCCGGCGCGCACATCGAACGGGGCGATGTCATGGGTCAGGTCCAGCACCCGCACCGCCGGGGCCAGATCGGCGATCACCGCTTTGACCACGCCGACGAACTCATCGCCCAAGCCGTAGTCGGTCAGCAGCGAGATGTGTCGATATCGCAGGCCCGGTGTGTCCACGCTCACCGACGCTAGCGCTGGGGCCCCCCGGACGCGACGAGGGCCGGTGCCAACCCCCCGATGGCACCGGCCCCGTCGGCGCTCCGATCACTGTCGGTGCGACTCAACGGGGCCAGTGTAGGCGTCATACGCGGGTGAGAAAAGTGTCACACCAATAAACCGGCACAAACCGTGAAAACCCTGCATAGCGGCCCTGTCGCCCTCGAGGGGCATGGCGCACCACCCAGCCGCCTCAGCCGCCGGCGAGTTCGGCGCTGCGCCGTGCCGCCGCGGTGACCGCTGCGGCCACCGCATCGGCGAAGCCGTGTTCGCCGAGGGCCGCGAGCCCCGCTGCGGTGGTGCCATTGGGTGAGGTCACCATCTCACGCAGACCGGCCGGATCACCGCGCTCGGAGAGCAGCGTCGCGGACCCGGCCAATAACTCGATCACGATCGGCTCGACGGACTCGGCCGGCAGCCCGGCCCCGATCCCCGCCGCTACGAGCGCCTCAGCCATCGCGAACACATACGCCGGGCCGGAGCCGCTGAGCGCGGTGACAGCATCGAAGTGCACCTCATCGAGATCGATGCAGATCCCGACCGAACCGAGGATCTGATGCGCCTCGGCGACATCGTCGGCATCGGCACCGCCGCCGGCGCAGATCGCGCTCACCCCACGGCCCACCAGTGCCGGGGTATTGGGCATGGCCCGCAGTACCGCCACCGGGGCCGAGCCGGCGGGCCCAGCGTCATCCACAGCGTCATCCACTGCGTCTTGTACCGCGGCCTCGAGACGCGCAAGTGTGACGCCAGCTGCGATCGAGATCACCCGACGGGCCCCGGCACGCGCCGCTGCGGCCGCCGCAGCGGGTGCATCGGGGGGCTTGACGGCGATCACGGCGGTCGACGCTGCGACCACCTCATCGACCACCGCCACCTGCCCGAGGATCGTCGCCAGCTCCGCTCGACGCTCGGATGAGACCTCGACGACAGCGATGCGGCCCGCAGCGGTGGGATCGGCGGCCACCATCCCGGCGACGAGCGCCGCGCCCATGTTGCCGCCACCGATCACGACGATGTCGTGATCGAACTGATGGTCGATGTCATGGTTGCCGGCCGGGTCGCTCACCATGGGGCGACTCTACGTCGGATCGATATCCATGATCGATGTTCCGGCTTGAGAACGCCGATCGCCCAGTCATCG
>SKFX01000031.1 GCA_007117775.1 Ilumatobacteraceae bacterium | reverse complement strand
TGCGAGGGTCTCGCCGCGTTCGAATCCGGCGACGACGGCCTCGACGACGGCGTCGAGCGCGAGGCCCTGCTGCTGATGCAGTTCGGGGGCGAAGCGAACCTCGGCATAGACCACACCGTCGGCTGCGAGGTCCTCGACGGCCTCGGTGGCGATCCGCTCGATGTGCTCGGCGGTCTGCATGAGCGCGAGGGTGTGCTCGAAGGTCGCCAGATAGGCGAGCAGATCCTTGGTCTCAGCACCGCGGGTGAACCAGGCCTGCAGTGCGTCGGGATCGGTCTCTGGCAGCTGCCAGCCGATCGCATCGGCCACCTCCAGGATCGTCGCGCAGCGCAGTCCACCGTCGAGATGGTCGTGCAGCAGCGCTTTGGGGATTGCTCGCGCCTCATTTGGGGTCCGCGGGGGATCGAAATCTGTCAGAGTTGGCCCTTGAACCATGGGATGCCCTCCTCAGCGGGTGGTCGGAGTCGTCTCGCCCCGACCGAGACTGCGATCAGGGTGACGACATAGGGGGTGACGAAGACGAGCTGGTTATTGGGCCGTTCGGTGGTGAGATAGGCCCAGAAGAGCGCGATCGCGATCAGCACCATGAAGCCCATCGCCTTGACGTTGCGGGTGGTGAGCGACCAGATCGCCACGAAGGCCAGTGCGATCGCGGCGGCCAGCAACAGCGCGCGCACCACCTGTTCGGGATTGGTGCGCAGGGTGATGCCCTGGGCGTAGCCGAACAGGCCGGCACCGGCGGCCACACCGGCGGGACGCCAGTTGCCGAAGATCAGCGTCGCCAGGCCGAGAAAGCCACGGCCGGCCACTTGGGCCTCCTGATAGCGGTTGACGGCGATGACGAGCACGGCGCCACCGAGGCCAGCGAGCGCACCCGAGATCGCGAGACCGGCGTGGCGCATCTTGGCCACCGACACCCCGAGGGAGTCCGCAGCCGCCGGGCGTTCACCCGCGGCGCGCAGACGCAGGCCGAACGGGGTGCGCCACAAGAGGTAGGCCGAGGCGATGAAGATTGCGATCGTCAACAGCACGTCGTAGCTGACATTGGTGCTCAGACCGCGCAGCAGCGCTGAGACATCAGAGACGATGAACCAGTGCTGTCGCTCGATCCAGCCCAAGATGTCTGGGGACTGCCAGCCGAACAGATCACCCCCGGAGGTGAACGGCATCGTGAAGCGACCCATGGAACCCGAGTTGCCCGGCGATGATGTGATCGACCCGGGAGGGTTGGGCACGAACAGCACGTTGGACATGAAGCGCGCGACGCCGGGGGCCAAGATATTGATGGCGAAGCCGGCCACGATGTGATTGACCCCGAAGGTGGTGGTCGCGAGGCTCATCAGCATCCCGGCCATGAGCCCGCCGACGATGCCGCCGGCGACGGCCATCCACGGCCCATACAGCCACCCCCACCAGCCGGCGAAGACGGTGCCCATCACCATCATCCCCTCCAGGCCGATGTTGACCGTACCGCTGCGCTCGGCATACAGCCCAGCGAGGCCCGCGAGTGCGATCGGCGCTGCGGTCCGAAGAGCGACACCGATGGTGCCACTCGATGTGAGGTCATCATTGCCGCTGAAGATGCGCGCCAATGACATCGACACCACGCCGATCATCGCGATCAGCATCAAGCGATAGCGCGGCTGTGCGATGAGCTGTGTGAAGCGGTTGCGGCCCATGTCGGTGCTCGGGGCCCCGGTGATCACGCTCATCGGGTCACCTGTGCCTCGACGGTCTCGTTCGAGTCCGCATCGGTGTTCTGGGTGATCAAACGGGCGGCCTCAGCGGTCGTGCGCGCCTCATTGCGGCGTCGAACCACCTCATAGGCGATGATCGCCGACAACAGGAACGATCCCTGCATGATGACGCCGATCTCCTGGGGGATCCCGAGCAGGCTGAGCGGTTGGGTGCCGCGCTCGATCATGGCCCAGATCAGTGCGGCGAGCGCCACCCCCACCGGGCTGTTGCGGCCGAGGAGCGCAAGCGCGATACCCGTGAAACCGAGATTGCGGGGGAACTGATCGCCGTAGCGGTGGAACTGGGGGTCAGCGAGCAATGAGTGCATCCCGATGAGGCCGGCGATGGCCCCCGAGAGGATGATCGTCTTGAGGATCATCGCATTGGGGTTGACTCCAGCGGCGCGGGCCGCATCGGGGTTGATCCCGGTGAGGCGCAGTTCGTAGCCGAAGCGGCTCCGGTTCAACAGCAGGTGGTAGCCGATCCCGAGCGCGATGGCAAAGATCAAAAACCCGTACAGGTTGGCGTTGCCCAGATCCACCCCGGTCCACTCGATGAGCCGGTTCAGCTGCGGGATCGTCGCCGAGGCGGCCAGTTTCTCGGTCTGGGCGATGAGGCTGGCCGAATCGGGCTCGCGGAACGGCTCCGCGAGCAGGAACGCGACGAGTCCGGTGGCGATGAAGTTCAACATGATCGAGGAGATGACCTCGTTGACATTGCGGGTCACCTTCAAGATCGCCGTGATCGATGCCCACGCGGCACCGACGAAGACCGCCACGACCAGGATGAAGGTGACATGCAGTGGGGCGGGCAGCGAGACCTGTGTGCCCGCCCAGGCCGCCACGAGCGCAGCCAGGATGTACTGGCCGTTGGCCCCGATGTTGAACAGGTTCATCTTGAACCCGACCGCGACGGCGACACCGGCGATGTAGTACGGCACGGCACGGTTGATGATCAACACGATCGATTCCGCCGAGGAGATGTTGTCCCACATCTCTGCGAATGCCCGCAGCGGGCTGTTGCCGCTCAAGAGCAGCGCCAGTGCCGAGATCAAAATGGCGACACCGGCTGCGGTGGCCGGTGCAACCAGCGCTCGCCCGAGGCGCTTCATGATGTCGCCTCACCGGTGTCGGGCGCCGGGGGAGCGGTGGCGAGTGCCGCGCCGGTCATATAGGACCCGAGCGACGACGGGGTGATCTCGCGCGGATTCAGTTCCGCGACGATGCGGCCACGCAGCATCACCAAGAGCCGATCGGACAGTCCGATCAGCTCTTCGAGGTCGGCCGAGACCAGCAGTGTTGCAAGACCGTGGTGACGGGCATCGCGCAAGATGTCCCAGATGACGGCCTGGGCGCCGACGTCGACACCTCGAGTCGGATGCGACGCCACCAGGACCTGGGGCTCAGCGGTCATCTCGCGGCCGACCACGAGCTTTTGCTGGTTGCCGCCCGATAACGCGAACGCCGGCACATCGATGCCCGGAGTGCGGACATCGAAGCGTTCGACCACCTCGGTGGCGCGTTGGCGGGCTCGGTTCCGGTCGATCCAGATCCCCGATGACATCGGCGGTCGCCGATGGTGACCCAACATGATGTTCTCCCACAGCTCGAAGGCGAGCGCGAGACCGTCCTGCTGGCGGTCTTCTGGGATATGGCCGATGCCGAGGGCTTTGCGTTCCAGTGTCGACAGCTCATCGATCGCCTCACCCGCCACGGTGATCGTCCCGGTCGATGCCACGAGGCCCATGATCGCCGATACCAGTTCGGACTGGCCGTTGCCCTCCACGCCGGCGATGCCGACGATCTCGCCGCGGTGGACCTCGATCGAGACCGAGTCGACGATACGGCGGTCGGTGAACTCATCGGTGTCGACGACGCTGAGCACCGCGATGTCGAGCACCACCTCATCGGTGACGGTGCTCTCGCGCAATTCCGGTATCGGCAGTTCGCTCCCAACCATCATCTCCGCGAGCTGACGTGCGTTCACGGTTGCGGGGTCGTCGATCTCGGTCACGGTACGACCGGCGCGGATCACCGTGATCGCATCGGCATGGCGCAGCACTTCATCGAGTTTGTGGGAGATGAAGATGACCGTTGAGCCCGCTGCGGTCAGCTCGCGCAGCGACGCGAACAGCTCATCGACCTCCTGGGGGACCAGCACCGCAGTGGGCTCGTCGAGGATCAAGATATTGGCGCCGCGGTACAGGACCTTGAGGATCTCACAGCGCTGTTTCTCGCCGACACCGAGGTCCGAGATCAACGCATCGGGTCGCACCGTGAGGCCGTAGGCCTGGCCCAACTCGCTGATACGTCGACGCGCGGTGCCGATGTCGAGGCGCAACGCATTACCGGGTTCTTGGCCCAGCACGATGTTCTCCCAGACCGTGAAGTTGCGCGCCAGCATGAAGTGCTGGAACACCATCCCGATCCCATCGTCGATGGCATCGCGCGGTGAGCGGAACACACGCTCGCGGCCATTCACCCGGATGGTGCCCTCATCGGGTTGATGAGCGCCGTAGAGGGTCTTCATCAATGTCGACTTGCCCGCACCGTTCTCGCCGACGATGGCGTGGATGGTGCCGGGTCGCACCGTCAGGTTCACACCATCGTTGGCGACGACGCCGGGGAACCGCTTGACGATGTTGCGCAGCTCGATGGCTGGCGTCGGCGCGCTGGTGTCGTCAACCTGGCCGGGGGACGGAGACGGCGGATGGTGGTCCATAGCGCAGATGTAGTTCTAGCCGAAACCACCGGTGCCCACCCCGTTCGGGGTGGGCACCTGCAGATGTTGTCAGTTCATCGACTCATCGTCGATGCGGTGTGGATCAGGGTGCGGCGGGCACCACGATCTCGCCGGCCGCGATGGCTGCGGCATACGCGTCGAGTTCGGCGGCGATGTCATCGACGAATCCACCGCTGGTCGAGTAGCCGACACCGCCGGATGCGGCGTCGAACACCACGACGCCGCCTTCGAAGGTGCCGTCGTTCAGCGACGCGATGGTCTCGAAGACCGCAACGTCGACCTTCTTGAGCATCGAGGTCAAGATGTAGGGCTTGAGGTCGTCGCCGACCAGTTCGTACTGATCGCTGTCGACACCGATCGCCCAGATCTCTCCGGGCTCACCGGCCTCGCGGGCGGCCTCGAAGGC
>SKFX01000158.1 GCA_007117775.1 Ilumatobacteraceae bacterium | reverse complement strand
GCGGTGCAGATCCACATCGACGACTGAAGCGGGCCGCGCGACATCGCACTCAGCGGCGCTCAGGTGGGACCGATGACGCCGGATCCACCCCGAGCAACTCATTGCGTAACTCGACCAGTCGCCACGACGGCTCGGAATCGGCCCACCGATCGCGCTCGAGGGCCCGACGATAGGCATCCCATTCGGTTCGCAGACCGGCATGATCTCCCGATCGCCCATGTGCCCTGAGTCGCAGAGCGATCAATTCTTCATGGCCTGGGATCACCGCCAGGCCGGCCTCGGTGGCACGATAGACACCGGCATCGTCACCGAGTTCGAGATAGGCCTCGGCCAGTCGAGTCGATGCCGAGATCGCCGACATGATCAAGGTGGTGGTGATCCCCTCGGGATCGGGCCACAGGAATCGTGTCGTCGAAAACGGCAGGGAGCGAACCAATGCGACCGCTGGGCTGAGCAACTCGATCACCTCCTCGGCACAACGACCCTCGACCGACTCGAGTGCTGCGTTCAGCACTTCGGCATCGGAACAGACCTGCTGGTGCAGAACCAGATCATCGCCAGTGCCATAGGCGATCCAGTCCTGCGGCTCGACGCCAGCGGCACTGGACAGACCCCGTCGCACATCGGAGACCACATTGGAGAACGTCGAATTGCGCACATCGACCTCCCAGATGGCAGTGCGTGCTCCCATACGCGTGGCGTGATGCCGATGCGTCACCAACCACGCCAGCAGCTCGACGGATCGAGATCGCTCGAAGGTAACGGTCTCACCATCGGGAGTGACGACATCGACAGGGCCGAGCAATCGCACCATGAACCGCCAGGTGGCTTCCACATCCAATGGTGGCGATATCGAGTCCATCTGCGACGCCTGTGGCATCTCGGGAACCACTGCGACATCGGATGCCGCTGAGTGTTCGAAGTGCTCGTATCCACCGTCGGACTCCGCCTCGACATCGCCTCGCGGATCCGTGAAGCACGAACGCAGCGCCACGATGCCGTCTTCGTGGATCAGGTTCGTCTCGATGAGCAATGACTCGCCATCGAGCAATGGCCCGCTCACCTCCCACCAGGTGCCGGCCTCACGCAAGTTCAGCCGGCTCTGTGGGTCCGAACCCGACACGACCAGGGCCACCCCAGCCGGCACGACCATCTCATCGGGTCCATCGGCGGCTGGGCGATGCGAACCCGCGAAGACCACCAGCGGTTCCCAGCGCTCCCCGCCGGTGGCCCGGGCGCGCAGACTGAATGCCGATGCAGCCAAGGCCTCGCGCTCTCGCTGCATCGCTGCGGCAGCAGGAATTGACTCGGCAACGAAACCCGATCGGCGTCCGAGGAAGATGGCCTCATCAATGCTGACGGCGGCCATGGACACCCCGTCGGAGAACTCCGAACCGGCGAGACACGCGCCGAGCGCTGCAACGACCGCATCACTGCGACTCGATGCATCCGATATCACCGAGAACAGGCCGACCGTCTCGAGATCGATGAACACCGACGCACCGTTCGCATCCCGTCCGAGTTGCACCATCGCCATCGATGGCATGGCCACCCCTTGAGCGAGTTCGGCGAGATATTCGAGATCGACCGAGGCGGGCAGCGTCCACCACAGACCCTCGACCGACCAGTCGGCAGCCTCGGGCGCACGCCGATCGAGTCGCACCGCAACCCCACCATCACTACCGACCAGCGCCATCACCGCACCGGCACCACTCGGCGCAACCACCCGAGCCAGCGCTCGCAGGGCGAGGTCGAGTCGGACGATCACGTCGTCCACCGACACCGCCGAGTCGGTGCGCACGTCCGACGGCATGAAGGGCTCGCCCATCACCGAGGTCCCGTGAGTCTCGACTCTGGGGATCGCTGCGGCCGCGTCGACGGCACGCTCGAGGTCACCGGCACCGCCCGATATGAGCCCGAGGCGGCCCTGGAGCGAGCGAAGTTGCTGGCGGCGCCGTCCGGCGAACGCGGCGACCAGCGCGCCCACGAGCATGGTTGCACCGGCCCCCGCGGCGATCTGGAATCCCGTCCTCACGAGATGGCTGGTCGCCGAACCTGGCCGATCCTCGGTCGAGGCACTCCATCCCATCGCCGGAGTGTCGATTCGATCGGCAGGCATCATCTCGGCAGTATCGGTCCCAGAACTCATCGGCCTCTCAGCAGTATCGGTGCTGGGCGACTCATCAGCGCTCGAACCCGATGCGCTCGGAGCCGACGCCTGCGGAGCATCCGCCACGACCTCATCGTCAGATACAACGTCAACCCCATCGTCAAGTTCGAATCCGGGCACCGGCGAGTTCGTTGCCGCGGCCATGTCCTCGGCCTCTTCTTGGCTGGACATCTGCGACTCCAGCCCGTCAACGCTCCCTGTTTCAGATGCCTCGCTCTGCACCTCTGCCACCGAGGTGCCGCCATCGACGACCGATGATGCGTCACCGATGACCAGATCCCATCCGGGCAGAATCAGGTCTGGGTCATCGAACGTCCGCCCATCGGAGAAGACCCGGGCGGCATTGGCGTCGAAGATCTCCGGCCACCGGCGGGGATCATCGAGATACCGGTCCGCCAAATCCCACAAGGTGTCACCGGGTTCGACGATATGGGTCAGGCCGATGTCGTCGGAACCGGACCCAACGATGCCCGATACCACCGGCACCGAGAACTCCCACCCAGGTTCGATGACCGCCGGTGAGGTGAACATAGATCCATCGGGCATCGCTGCACCGAGATTGGCTTCGAGGATCAGATACGCCACCGCCAGAGGTTCGCGACCACGGGCATAGTCCTGCGCGATCGAGAGCACCGATTCGCCAGGAGCCACCTGATGGCGCGCCCAGATCTGCTCGGAGTCCGCTGCATTGCTCCCGACCGGGTCAACGGTTGGCCAACCCGGTGGCACTGCCCCAGACAACTCGACCGTGTCGGCCGTGACGATCGACGACACCTCGACAGCGACCGAGGCCACCGGCAACTCCACGGCGCGCACGAGGCCGGCCTGTGAGATCAACGCCACCAGCCCGCTCGCGAGATAGCCGACCAGACGTTGTGACCACGGCGGACCACGGCGCGCCGGTCCCTCCCCACCGCCGTGACGCAGTCGCGCCAGCACCTCGAGCATCACCGAGCCGGTCACCACCAAAAGGCTGATCCACCCGGCCGACAAGGCGGCTGCCACGATCACATCGATGATCACTCCATCGAGACGCACCGGTTCGGATCCATCGGTGACCCATGAGACGAGTGATGCAACGCTCGGGCTCGACACCATCCCGAACAACGGATTCGCATCATCGAACCGAAGCCGCGAGATCACGATCATCATCACCGGAGCGACCACCAACAGCGACGCTGACCAGATGAGCGACCCGACCACGACGAGCGGCCGGACGCGTCGAGTCGATCGGGCACCACCACCAGCGTGGACACTCATGGGTCAACACCGTTCTCGGCCTCGGCGGCGGCGCGACCGCGCACCCGGCGGCCACCGTCGACGATCTCGACCTCGACAATGACGAGACGCTCATCAACCCGGATCGAGGTCACCGATCCGCTGAGGTCGAGCCGATCGAACCCGCGTGCAGCCGCCAGATGTGCTGCTACTGCGACCGCATCGGGATCGAGTTGGACCCGACTCTCAGTGCGCAGAACATCGATATCGATCTGCTGAGCACCCGAACGCGCCGACTCATAGGCCAAGAGTTGTGCGCTCGACCGATGAGACAGACTCCGGTCCACGTCATGGGCCAGCCACAGCACCGTGGCCGAAGTGAAAGAGAAGACCAGCACCAGAGCAGCCACCAGGCCCGCTCCTCGCTCATCGCAGCAGCGGAGGGTTCCTGTCACGGCCCATCCACCGCTCGATACGGGTCGATCGCCACCTCGACCGATGCGCTCACGCGCACTGCCGGTGGCGCGATCAACTCAAGCCCGCTGCGCTCGACCGAACAAGCCACATCGACTGCGAGCACACCACCGGGCTGAAAACGCGTCAGATCGACCGAGATCTCAGCAGCAGCGCAACTATCAGAGCCGAGCAGCGCAGCCGAGACCGTCTGGCGAGCGCGCATCTCAGCATCCGCTGCTGAGCGGCTGAGCGCACCGGCATGCGCCCCTGCGCCCGCCGCTGCTCGGACCTGGGCCTGAGCATCCACCTGACGTCCGGTCCACATCACGAGGACACCGAAGCCGAGCACTGCCGGCAGCAGCAGCACCATGCCCAGGACATCACTCGAGCCCGAGGACCCTCGGATCCGTCTCATCGTCTCGGCTCCGACGCTGCAGTTCCACGCACATCCAGCGGTGCGGTGGTGCCGCGGATCATGCCTGGCGCGCGAGCTGAGATGACCACGACCACGGTCATACCATCGTCGCTGACCCTGACCTCGACCGCCTCCAGATCACCTTGAGTGCTGAGCAGGTCGAGTGCCAGTCGCTCGGCATCGCCGGGCAGTATCGGCGTGCGCGCCACCAACGCCGCTGTCTCCTGGGCAATGATCCGAGCCTCGGTGCGAGCGTGGTTCCACAGCGCGGCTTGAACGGCGACCAACGCGAGCACGACCATCGACGGGGTGAGCACCACCATGACGAGCGATGACGCAGCACCACGACAGCCGGTCATCGGCCTCACGGTGCAGACGGTGCGTTGATCGGCGTCGAGGCCTGGCTCATGATCTGAGCCCAGATGATCCCAGCGATGACCGCCACGCTGACTCCGGCCGCCACGAACCAGAGCACCTGTTCGAGTGACACCGCTCCGCGTGGGCCTCGTAGGCGCCGGCTCGGTCCGACACCGGTGACCGCTGATGATTCGGCCGATATGCCAGCGCTCCGGCACAGCAACCGAAGGCACTGTTCGATGTAGTCGATGATGAATCGCGTCTCCGCCATGG
>SKFX01000095.1 GCA_007117775.1 Ilumatobacteraceae bacterium | reverse complement strand
TCCACCGCTGAACTCCCACCCACCATGACTCGAGCACTGCGATGAGTCACGGAATCGACCCCGATCGCATCGCAGTGCTCGCCTTCGATGCCGACGACACCCTGTGGCGCAGCGAGGACTCGTTCCATGCCGCCGAGGTGCGGTTCTGTGAACTGCTCGAACCCCACACCCCGGCCGGTATCGACACCATGGCCGCGCTGGCAGCGACCGAGCGAGCCAATCTGTCGATCACCGGCTACGGCGTGAAGGCATTCACGCTCTCGATGGTTGAAGCCGCGGTCACCATCTCTGAGGGCCGTGTCCCCGCCTCGGTGATCGGCGAGCTGATCGAGATCTCCCATGAGATGCTGACCGAGCCGGTGCAATTGCTGCCCAATGTCCCAGAGGTGCTCGCCGCCGTCGGCCCGCACCATCGCCTGGTGCTCATCACCAAAGGCGATCTCGTGCACCAGACCCGCAAGATCACCACCTCAGGTCTCGAACACCACTTCGATCACATCGAGGTGGTCCTCGAGAAGGATCCGGCCACCTATCGCCGGATCACCACCGACCTCGGCATCGCGCCGGGAGGACTGTGCATGGTCGGCAACTCGGTGCGCTCCGATGTCCTGCCGGTGCTCGAACTCGGCGGCCAGGCCATCCACGTCCCCTATCACCTGACCTGGGAGCTCGAGGAGGTCCATGACCACCAGATGGCCATCGTCGAGGTGGAATCGCTCGCCGCGGTGCCCGAACTGGTCCTCAACGAACCCTGAGAACCGGCTCGATCACAGACGTCGCAGTGAGACCTCGGTGACGCGGTGATCTGCACCCTTGCGGATCACCAGTGACGCCCGATCGCGTGTCGGGGCGATGTTCTCGCTCAGATTCAATCCGTTGATCGCCGACCAGATACCGCGGGCCGTGGCGACCGCCTCATCGTCGCTGAGCGCGGCATAGTGGCGGAAGAAGCTCTCGGGATCGCGGAACACCGACTCGCGCAGCGTCAAGAAGCGGTCCACATACCACTCTTCGATATCGGCCTCATCGGCGTCGATGTAGATCGAGAAGTCGAAGTAGTCGCTGACGAACTCCGCCCCGTCATCGCCGACCTGCAAGACGTTGAGGCCCTCGAGGATCAAAATATCGGGCTGGCGCACGGTGACCTGATCACCGTCGACGATGTCGTAGACGACATGGCTGTAGACCGGTGCATGGGCTTCGCTCTCACCGCTCTTGACCTCGCGCAGGAACTCGATGAGACGCCGGGTGTCGTAGCTCTCCGGGAACCCTTTGCGGTGCATGATGCCGCGGGCCTCCAACTCGGCATTCGGATACAGAAAGCCGTCGGTGGTGACCAGATCGACCTTCGGATGGTCCGGCCAACGCGCCAACAGCGCCTGCAAGATACGCGCGAATGTGCTCTTGCCGACCGCGACACTGCCGGCGACACCGATCACATAGGGCACTTTCGGAGCGATCGTGCCGAGGAATGTCGCCGATACCTTGTGCAGGTCCAAGGTGGCGCTGACATACAGGTTCAGCAGGCGGCTCAGCGGCAGATAGACCGCCGCGACCTCATCGAGGTCGATGCGCTCGTTGATGCCCTGCAGCTTCGCGAGATCCGGTTCGCGCAGCGTCATCGGCGTGGCGGCACGCAATGCGGCCCAATCATCACGGCCGAAGCGGAGATACCGCTGCTCCATCGCAGTGACCATAGGCCGTGGCGGCTGGCGACGGGGAATCCACGGGTGAGATCGCGATATAGCGATGTTGTCGGGGACGGTCACCTGGAAGCGTGACCGATACCGCTGTGGGTTCGGGGCCCGGAGCAGCGATACTGGTGGAGTGAGCGATGCGCCCCTTTCCGCTCCCCGCCGGCGCAGTACGGCATCGGTGATCCGCACCGCAGCTGCGGCCGTGACCGCCATGGTGCTGGTGACCGCGGCCTGCTCGGATCGCGGTGGTGATCTCGTCCTCAGCGAGCAGGCGGCGCGCGGCCAGTCGCTGTATCGGGATTCGGGTTGTGCGGGCTGCCATGGCGGCGATGGCGGCGGCGGTGCCGGGCCGACGTTGGTGGGGATCCGCGACACCGAACGGCCGCTGTTGGACGGCACCACCGTCATCGCGGATCAGGACTATCTCATCCGATCCATCATGGAACCCCATATCGAACTCGTCGACGGGTACAGCCTGCGGATGCCGTCGAACAATCTCAGTCTCGATCAGGTCCTCGACGTGATCGCGTTCATCGACGAACTCGATCAGCAGCCATGAGCCCATCGTCGATCCCCCAGTGTGCGCGCCGGCCGAGACGCAGTCTCGCTGCGGGCATCGTGGCGGCGTTGGTGCTCATCGCCTGCTCATCAGACGATGGCGCGAATGACGGTCTCGCCGGGTTCGTGCGCGAACCGATGCCGCGCGTCGATCAGGTCGCACTGCCGGATCTGAGCGCTGGTGGTGAGGACTTCGTGCTGCGAGCCCCACCGTCGGAATTGCTGGCGGTCTACTTCGGATTCACGAACTGCCCCGATATCTGCCCGACGACCCTGTCGGATCTGCGCAGCGCGATCCGGCGACTCCCCGAATCCGATCAGGACCTTGTGTCGTTGGCGATGATCTCGGTGGACCCCGACCGCGATGCGGAGAACCTGGTGGACTACACCCACACGTTCATCCCCGATGGCCATGCACTCTTGACCACCGATCAATCGACGCTGCGCGCCGCGGCTGAGCCATTCGGCGTCAGCTATCAGGTGAGTGTCGATGACGACGGTTCGGTGGACGTGGCCCATTCGACACAGCTGTTCCTGGTCGATGACACCGGCAGTCTCCTGTTGACCTGGCAGTTCGGGATCAGCGCCGATGACATCGCCAGCGATCTCGCGATCATGCTGGATCGGCAGCGCATATGACGCCACCGGTGGTCGCTGCCTCCTCCGATCAGGACAGTGGGACGCGCCGATCGCCACGGCTGGGCGTCGTCGGTGTCATCGCCATCGCGGCGGTGATGGCCACGGGTGCGATCACGGCCGGCTGCGGCGGTGAGCCACCGACCCCGGGTGTGCAGATCGCCGATGAGACCGCGATCGCCGACTACCAGTACACGATCCCGGCCGGTACCGGTGCTCGCCTCGACGACGGCCAACGCTTCGAGATCCTCCCCGAGGAATTGGACGTGCGCGTCGGCGAGACCATCGAGATCATCAACGATGACGAACGCGGCCATGTGATCGGAGTGTTCTACGTCGGCCCGAACGAGACCCTGCGCCAGACCTTCACCGATACCGGCACCCTGATCGGTGAGTGCTCGATCCACCCGAGCGGATCGTTCGCCCTGACCGTGACAGCCTGAGGGATCCGGCAGCGATCACGACACAGATGAGACCGATGGGACCCCGAACCAGCATCCTGATCGGCATCGCCGTCGCGATTCCGATCGCGCTCGGGATCGGTTCGCCGGTCGCGGCGGATCCGGCCGGCCCGACCGACTACCGCTCAGAGGTCACCGAGATCACCCCGCCGACCGAAACCGTCGATGCCCGGATCATCGGTGGGGACTCGTTCATCGAACTCGAGGTGGAACCCGGTGTCGAGGTCATCGTGCTCGGCTATCGCGCCGAACCGTATCTGCGGTTCCGTGCCGATGGCGGTATCGAACACAACCGGCGGTCACCGGCGGTCTCGTTGAACCAGACCCGCTACGGCGGCGAGGTGGATGCCGAGGCAGATCCCGATGCCGATCCGGTCTGGGAGCGGATCGGTTCAGGGCATCGTTGGGCCTGGCATGACCACCGGGTCCATCGGATGGAACGCTTCGCTCCGCTCGGCGCAGCCCGCGGCGACCAGATACTCGATGATGCGGTGCCGATCCTCGTCGATTCCGAACCGGTCACCATCGGAGTCATCAGCACCTGGATGCCGGCACCATCTCGGGCCCCGATGATCCTCGGCCTCATCGCCGGCGCCGCCGCGGTCGCGGCGGTGTGGTGGAGGACGCGCCGCTGGCAGGCGGTCGCAACCACCACCGCCATCGCTGCGACCGGGGCCTTGATCGTCGGCGCGGTGCAGTTCACATCACTGCCGGCATCGACCGATCCGGCACTGCTGTGGTGGTTGATGCCGTCGCTGGCCGCCGTGGCCGCCACCACTGCGGTCATCATCGACGCCCGGAGCGAGTCACTGCGGTTCTGGGCACCTGGGATCTTCGGACTCGGAGCGGTGCAGCTGGGCATCTGGGCCCTCGAACGCCGCAGTGGACTGTGGCGGGCCATCGTGCCGACACCGCTGCCGTTCTGGGCCGACCGCACCATGACCGCGATCGCGCTGACGGTGTCCGCCGGTGCGATCGCCGTGGCGATCGCTCACTACGCCAGATTGCTCAACGGTTCCACGGCGCGACCGGTGACACCGCACCCTCGCCACCGGTGAGCACCTCGGCACCATCGTCGGTGACGACGATGGTGTGCTCATTCTGCGCGGTGCGCTTGCCATCGGAGGTGACCGCTGTCCAGCCGTCATCCCACATCCGGTGCTGCCAGGACCCGAGCGTGATCATCGGTTCGATCGTGAAGGTCATCCCGGGTCGCATGATCATGGTCGAGCGCGGATCGTAATAATGGAAGATCTGGATATCGGAATGGAACTGCTCACCGATGCCATGGCCGATGAAGGCCCGCACCACCCCGAGATCATGGGCCTTGGCGTGGTTCTCGATGGCACGACCGATATCGCTGAGCGGACGCCCCGGCTGCACGGCTTCGATCCCATGCCACATGCACTCCTCGGTGACGGCGATCAGACGCTTTGACACCGGATCGATCTCACCGACGGCAAACGTCGCATTGGTATCACCGTGGACACCACCGAGATAGGCGGTGACATCGAGATTGATGATGTCACCGTCGACGAGGACGCGCGAATCGGGGATCCCGTG
>SKFX01000150.1 GCA_007117775.1 Ilumatobacteraceae bacterium | reverse complement strand
CCGACGCGCACGGTGAAGAACGCCTTGAGCGCAGCGCGCGAATTCGCCTTGTCCTCCCACCAGTGGCCGATCAGCATGAACGAGCACAGACCCATCAGCTCCCAGCCGAGGATCAACTGCACCATGTTCTCGGCCAGCACCATGACCAACATGCCCGCGGAGAACAAGGTGAGCGCAGCGAAGAAATGGGTGTAGCGGCGATCACCGCGCACGTACTCGATCGAGAAGATCTGCACCAAGAGCGAGATGAACGCCACCAGGAACAACAGCGTCACCGAGAAGCCGTCGATCTGCTGGCCGATCCCGAACTGCAGCGGTCCGGCCTCCCACCAGGTCCACGAGCGGATCACCGGCTCCACATAGGGTTCGGCGCCGGCTGCGGCATCATCGGCCGCATTCACCCGGGCGATCCACTGGTAGGCAGCGCCGACCGACAGCACCAACGCGCCGATCATCGAGGCGATGCCGATCTCCGATCCCTTGAACGGGGCCCGCTTACCGAACAAGATGATGAGCGCGAAACCGATGCCGGGGATGATCGGGATCAGCCAGGCGTTCTCCAGGAACCAGCCGGTGGGGAGTTCGGCGGTGTTCATCTCAGCCCCTCATCTCAGACAACTCATCGAGCGCGATGGACCGCCGGTTGCGGTACACCAACAGGACCATGGCGAGGCCGACGCCCACCTCAGCAGCAGCGATCGCGATGGCGAACAACGCGAAGATCTGGCCGTCGACGCTGCCGTTGATGACTGCGAACGCCACCAGGTTGAGCACCACGGCGTTCAACACCAGTTCGACCGACATCAGCACCATCACCGCGTTGCGGCGGGCCAGCACCCCATAGACGCCGATCGAGAACAGGACGGCAGAGAGCAGGAGGAAGTTGACGGCGAGCAACGGTCAGTCCTTGCGTGCGATGACGATGGCGCCAATGGCGGCGGCGAGCAGAACGAATGAGATGGCCAGGAACGGCACCAGGTACGGACCCAGATAGCCGTCGCTCAACAATACGGTCGGAGTCGGGCCGCGATCGGGGACCACGGTGTCGCGCAGACCGTCGATGATGACATAGCCGAGCACACCCAACAACAACAACGCGACCGGGATGCCGAGCGCCCAGGAACGGTTGTTGAGGTCCGAGTCGGCACCGATCTTGGCGCGGGTCAACATGATGCCGAACAAGAACAGCACCATCACCGCACCGATGTAGACCAGCACCTGGGAGATGGCGACGAACTCGGCCGCGGCCAACAGGTACTGTGCGGCGACACCGCCGAGCACCACGACCAGCCACAACGCACCGTGGACCACATTGCGGGTGGTGACCACGCACAGCGCCGCGAAGATCATGACGGCGGCGATGATGCCGAAGCCGACGTTCTTCGCGACGTTGATCCCGTCGACGCCGACCAGCACGGTTCCAGACGCGAGTCCGCTCACTTGCGCTTCTCCGCTCCGGCCTCGAGTTCGGGAGCCGCCGGCACGGTCTCCATCCACTCGCCCAACTTGTCCTTATCGTGCAGGAGATCGGCGATACGGGGCTCGGAGTACTCGTATTCGGGGCTCCAGAACAGCGCATCGAACGGGCACACCTCGACACAGATACCGCAGTACATGCACAGCGCGTAGTCGATGTCGAAACGATCGAGGTGGTTCACCTGACGGGGTTTGCCACCGGCCCGCCGCGGCGGCGCCAACTGCTTATGGCCCTCGATGTAGATGCACCAGTCCGGACACGACCGCGCGCACAGCATGCAGGCGGTGCAGTTGTCCTCGCGCAGCGCGATCACACCGCGGGCCCGCAATGGCGGGGCCTCCTTCTCATGCGGATACTGCACGGTGTTGGCGCCCTTGGTGGCGGTGCGCATCAGTGTGGAGAACGTGACTCCGAGACCTTTGATGAGACCGGGGACCTTTGGCATCAGAAGACCACCTTCAAGATCGCAGTGAGGATGATGTTGGCGAGCGCGATCGGGATCAGGAACTTCCAGGCGAAGGTCTGCAGTTGATCCTCGCGGAATCGCGGATAGCTGAAGCGGACCCACATCATCAAGAAGGTCAGCAACAGCATCTTGGTCAACATGATCGCCGGGCCGGCGAGGTTCATCCACCACGCCACATCGCTGAGTGACTCCCATCCGAACCAGATGAACGGCACACCCCAGCCCCCCAGGAACAGCACCGAGGCGATCAGCGCGAACACTCCAGCGGTGGCGAACTCGGCGATGAAGAACATCAAGAACCGGAAGCCCGAGTACTCGGTCATATAGCCCGAGACCAGTTCGGACTCAGCGATCGGCATATCGAAGGGCGGCTGGGTCAGTTCGGCCTGCACCGCGATCATGAAGACCAGGAATCCGACGAACTGGCTCAGCACGAACGGATTGCCGAGCCATTCGAAACCGAAGATCGCTCCGGTGTTCTGGGCCACGACGATCTGTTGCATGTTCATCGAGCCGGCCTGGATCACGACACCGACCACGGCGAGCACCATCGGCAGCTCATAGGCGATCAGCTGGCCAGCCGCGCGCAGACCGCCGAGCAGTGAGTACTTGTTCGCGCTCGCCCATCCGGCCACCAAGATGCCGATGACCGAGACCGACCCGACGGCGAGTGCATAGAAGATGCCGGCGGAGAAGTCGGTGAAATAGGCCTGGGGTCCGAAGGGCACCACCGCCACGAGCAGGAAGGTGGAGACCAGCACGATGATCGGGGCCATCTTGAAGATGCGCTGATCGGCCGCGGCGGGGGCGATGTCCTCTTTCTGGAGCCACTTGCCCACTTCGGCGACGAGCTGCAGTGACCCGTAGGGACCGGCCTCCATGGGGCCGAGGCGGCTCTGCATGAACGACATCATCTTGAACAGGAACAGGTACACGATGGTGCCTGCGGGCAACAGCACCGCGACGATGCCGCCGAGCACCCGCAGCAGTGACTGTCCCCAGTAGGGGATCTCAAAAGCCAAGAGCGCGCTCATCAGCGGTCGATGTCTCCGAGGATGAAGTACAACGACGCCAGGATCGTGATGATGTCGGGGACATAGACCCCGCGCAGCACCCAAGGCACCACCGAGATGTTGTTGAAGCTCGCCGAGCGGATCTTGACCCGGAACGGGCCGAGGTCACCCTGGGATACGACGTAGTAGCCCATCTCGCCGAGCGGGTTCTCCGTCGAGACCCACGCCTCACCGGCGGGCACCTTGATGATGCGCGGCACCTTGGCCATGATCGGCCCGGGCGGCAGGCCGTCGAGGAGCTGATCGACGATCTTGGTGGCCTCGCGGGTCTCTTGCAGACGCACCCAGCAGCGGGCGAAGCAGTCGCCGTCGGGGTGGGTCCAGACCTTGAAGTCGACCTGGTCATAGGCGAGCGCGATCTCCTGGTCGCGGCGCAGGTCCCAATCGACGCCCGCGGCGCGCAGATTGGCCCCCGACAGACCGTACTGACGGGCGACATCGGCCGGGATCACGCCGATCCCGCGCATACGGCTCTGGAAGATCTCGTTGCCGAACAGCAGGTCCTCGATCTCATCGCAGAAGTTGCGGAGCTTGCGCATCACCTGGCGGGTCTCATCCACCCACCCGGCGGGCAGATCGTCCTTGAGGCCGCCGATGCGGTCGAAGTTCGGGTGGAACCGGCCGCCGGTGGCGCCCTCGATCAGGTTCAGCACGTACTCGCGGTCCCGGAAGGCCATGAACACCGGCGTGATCGCACCCATCTGGACTCCGAGGTCACCGAGGAACAACGACACGTTCGCGATCCGCGACAGCTCGAACAGGATCGTTCGGATCCACTGGGCACGCGGTGGCGCCTCGACCTCCATCAACTGTTCGGCGGCCAGGATGAAGGGGACCTCGTTGGCGAAGCTGCCCAGCCAGTCGATGCGGTTGACCAGGGTGGTCACCTGGGGATAGGTGCGGACCTCGGCGAGCTTCTCATAGCCGCGGTGCATATAGCCGCACGACGGCTCGGCCCATACGACCTGTTCACCGTCGAGGCGCGCGATGATGCGCAGCGTCCCGTGCGTGGCGGGATGCTGGGGGCCGATATTGAGGGTCATCCCCTCGGTCTCGAGTTCGACATTGAGGCGGGCATCGGCGGCCTGGGCCGCGATATAGCTCAGCTGTTGGCGGTCGGACAGCATCGTCATGAGGCCGTGTCTCCTGTCGACTCATCGGCGGACGGACCCGGCGCGGTCTCGTCGTCATCGGCGGTGGGCATCTGTTCGACGTCGACGATCCCCGGCCAGGGTTTCACCATCCGGGCCAGCAACGGGAAGTCCTTGCGCAGCGGATGGCCCTCGAAGTCGCCGGGCAGGTACATGTTGCGCAGATCCGGATGGCCGGCGAAATCGATCCCGAACATCTCGGCGGTCTCGCGTTCATGCCAGTTGGCCCCGGCGAACACCGACACCCAGCTCTGCACGACGAGGTCATCATCGGGCAGATCGGCCTTGATGGTCACGGCCACATGACGATCGACATCGTTGAGCCGGGCCAGCAACTGGAACCGGGTCTCACCACCGGTGTAGCCCCACTGCAGTTCGGTCGATCGCTCCGGCGGTGGCTCATTGGGATCGTCCTCACCGCGACCCCATGGTGAGGGCATCCAGTCGATGGCCGACAAAAAGCAGAAGTAGTCGAACCCGGCACCCTTGAGGACCTCGGCGGTGCGCAGCCAGGCATCGCGGTGCACCCGGACCCACAGGTCGGTGGTGGGGATCAGATGTGAATCGATCAGTTGCTCGCCGAGCGCGGCGCGCAGCGTATCCACGATCGCCTCGCGCAGGCCATCACCGGGCAATGCCGCCACCGCGGTCTCACCGGAGTCGGGTGTCTCACTCAATCGGACCACCACCGACGACGATCGGCTCGGCATCCTCTCGGCGGCGCTCGGACTCGGCGCGCTCGGCGGCCTCGTCGGCACGGCGCTGGGCCTTGGCCGAGATCATGGG
>SKFX01000016.1 GCA_007117775.1 Ilumatobacteraceae bacterium | reverse complement strand
CCGTCGTGGTCCACGGCGGGGGACCACAGATCAGCGCGCTGATGGAGCGTCTCGGCAAGACGACCGAGTTCAAAGATGGCCTTCGGGTCACCGATGCTGAGACGGTCGATATCGCTCGGATGGTGCTGATCGGCCAGGTCAATCCGCAGCTTGTGACGGCGATCAACGCCCATGGTCACTTCGCGGTCGGGGTCAGTGGCGAGGATGCTGGTCTGATCATCGCAAAGCCGGTGGATGAGGCGCTCGGCTTTGTCGGTGAGGTGGAACGTATCAATCCAGCGATCATCTCGGGCCTCGTGGCGGACGGATTCATCCCGGTGGTCGCGACCGTCGGAACCGACGGCGCCGGCCAGGCGTACAACATCAACGCCGACGTGGTGGCCGGAGCGCTCGCTCAGGCGCTGCAGGCTGAGAAACTCATCTACCTCACCGATATCGAGGGGCTGCGGCGCGATGTCGGCGATGAGGAGAGCCTCATCCGCCAGACGACCGCCGACGAACTCGAAACACTCCTCGCCGGAGGCAGGATCGCCGGTGGAATGATCCCCAAGGTTGCGAGCTGTGTCGAAGCACTCCGCGGCGGTGTGAGCCGCGCCCATATCCTCGACGGACGGATCGCCCATGTGCTGATGCTCGAGTTGTTCACCGACGCCGGTATCGGGACGATGATCGAGGCGAGGCCACAATGACCGGTCACGGATTCGAGACCCAGAGCGTCGATACGTGCCCGTTCATGCCGGTCTTTGCGCCGCCGAGCATCGAGTTGGTGCGCGGCCGTGGCACTGAGGTCTGGGATTCGACCGGACGTCGCTACCTCGACTTCTTGGCCGGTATCGCGGTGGTATCGCTCGGGCACTGCAACCCGACGGTCACCGAGGCGATCGCGCACCAGGCGGCAACCCTCGTGCATGTGTCCAACTTCTTCGCCAACCCGGTCGCGAATCGTGCTGCACTGCAACTGGTTGATCTCATCGAAGGGGTCACCGGCGAGCGCGGTCAGGTCTTCTTCACCAACTCGGGTGCTGAAGCCAATGAGTGCGCCATCAAGCTTGCCCGGCGCGCCACCGGCCCGGCGCGCCATATCGTGGTGAGCGCGCTCGGGAGTTTCCACGGCCGCACCCTCGCCACCCTGGCCGCTACCGGACAGCCAGCCAAACACGTTCCCTTCGAGCCAATGCCGGCCGGCTTCACCCATGTCCCATTCGGCGATCTGGCTGCACTCGAGTCGGCGCTGGGGGACGATATCGCTGCGGTGATCATCGAAGCGGTCCAGGGAGAGGGTGGGGTGATCCCATCGCCGCCCGGATATCTCGCCGATATCCGCGAATTATGTGATCGCGTCGGCGCCTTGATGATCCTCGACGAAATCCAGACCGGATTCGGCCGGACCGGGTCATGGTTCGGGTTCCAACATGACCTCGTCGACGCGAGCCCCGATGTCATCACCATGGCCAAGGCCCTCGGCAACGGAATGCCGATCGGTGCCTGCTGGGCGAAGGGTTCGGTCTCGAAGGCATTCAGGCCCGGCGATCACGGCAGCACCTACAGCGGAGGGGCGCTCGCAACCGCGGCGGCCAGTGCGGTCATCGCTGAGATGGAGCGTCTCGATATCCCATCGCTCGCCCGACAGCGAGGTGCTGACCTCACTGAAGGACTCGGGACGATCGACGGGGTCGAGTCGGTCCGGGGCCGAGGTCTGCTGCTCGGTGCTCAACTCATCGACGGTCTCAGCGCAACCGACGTCGCAGCCCGTGCGCTGCGCCACGGCCTCATCGTCAATGCCGTCAATCCGACGACGCTGCGTCTCGCGCCGCCGCTCACCGTCAGTGAACAAGAGATCCAAGAGTGTGTGGCGATCCTCGGCGAGGTCCTCGATGTATCCACCGTGGAGGCACCATGAGCCATTTCGTCGACATCACCGATCTCGATGCTGAAGCCATCACGGACGTGATGATCCTCGCTCAAATGCCCATCGAGGGTCTCGGGCGTCCGCTGGAGGGCCTCGGGGCGGCGCTGATCTTCGAGAAGCCCTCCAACCGCACGCGCCATTCGATGGAGATGGCGGTGGTCCAACTCGGCGGCCACCCGATCTACACCCAAGGCGGCGAAGTGGGCATTGACTCGCGCGAACCCGCCGAGGACATCATCCGGATCATGGCCGGCTACCACCGCATCATCGCAGCACGCGTCTTTGACCACGCGGTGCTGGAGCGCATGATTGCGGCACTCGACACCACCGACGATGACGAGTCGACCTCGGTGGTGAACATGCTGTCGGATCGTTCCCATCCGCTGCAGGCCCTCGCGGACCTCTTGACGATGTCGCAGCTACTGGGTGATCTGTCGGATCGTACGGTCGCGTGGGTCGGCGATTACAACAACGTCGCCCGATCTCTCGGCGAGGTGTCGGCGATGAACGGGATGCACCTGAGGTACAGCGCTCCGGCAGGCTATGGGCCCGAACAGTCAGAACTCGATCGTCTCATTGCGCTCGGAGCGGCGTCGGCGGCCAGTTCTCCTGACCCCAAAGAGGCGGTGCAAGGCGCCCACGCGGTCCACACCGACACGTGGGTGTCGATGGGCGAGGAGGCCGAGGCCGAACAGCGCCGTGCGGATTTCGCCGGGTACCGCGTCGATGAGGCTCTGATGCGCCTGGCCGCGCCGGACGCGATCTTCATGCACTGTCTGCCCGCTTATCGCGGCCTCGAGGTCACCGAAGCGGTGATCGACGGCCCCCAGAGCGCAGTGATCACCCAGGGCCACAATCGCCTCCACGCGGCCCGCGGGGCCCTCGCGCACCTGATGGGGGTCCGACCATGAGCGCGAAGATTCGGCGACAACAGTTGATCACGCGCTTCCTGGCCGAGGCCGAGGTGACGAGCCAGGCACAGCTACTCGGTCTGCTCGCCGATGAGGGAATCGAGGCGACCCAGGCAACGATCTCGCGCGATCTCGATGACCTCGGAGCGATCAAGGTTCGCGTGCCCGGTGGCGCCACGGTGTACGCCATCCCCGAGTTCGAGCCAGACCGGGTCGTGCCCGGTGAGCAATTGCGTCGCGTTATGGGCGAATGGGTCGGCGAGGTGACCTATTCGGCGAACCTCGTCGTCCTGCGCACCCCTCCCGGCTGCGCCCATGTCGTCGCGTCAGCACTCGATCGGAGTCGGCTCGAGGGTGTGCTGGGCACCGTCGCCGGAGACGATACGGTGATCTGCATCGCTGCTGATGACG
Organism: Ilumatobacteraceae bacterium; assembly: GCA_007117775.1. Classification (GTDB taxonomy): domain Bacteria; phylum Actinomycetota; class Acidimicrobiia; order Acidimicrobiales; family Ilumatobacteraceae; genus CSBr16-110. Next base: position 1,801 of record SKFX01000016.1, on the reverse strand, counting down.
TTCCCGGTTCGCAACTCGCACACAATTTGAGTTCATTGGCGGGTCTGTGAGCGAGGAGTTGACGAGATGAGTGAGCGCGCCCCCCACGATGACCCAGACGGATCTGGCACTGATCCAACAACGCTGTGGCACGGCCGTTTCGCAGAGCCTCCCAATGAGGCACTGATGGCGATGAGCATCAGTATCCGGTTCGATCAGCGGCTCTGGAGGGACGACCTCGCTGGATCGCGTGCCCATGTGAACGGACTGCTGCGCGCCGGGATCATTGACACCGACGAGACTTCGGCCATCCAGGAAGCCCTTTCGCAGGTTGAACGCGAGTTCGAGACTGAATCCTTCGAGTTCTTCGATACCGATGAGGACATCCACACCGCGATCGAACGTCGGGTGACGGAATTGGCCGGCGACGCTGGAGCGAAGCTGCACACCGGTCGCAGTCGCAATGACCAGGTCGCAACCGATATCCGATTGTGGTGCCGCCGTGAGCTCACCGCAGTGGCAGCGAAGGTGTTCGCGCTCCAACAGGTGCTGCTCGATCGGGCCGAGGCGCACCGGTATGCGATCCTGCCGGGCTACACCCATCTACAGCGCGCCCAACCGGTGCTCTTGGCTCACCATCTGTTGGCCCACGGATGGGCGCTGGGTCGTGATGTCGATCGGCTGATGCAGTCCGTTGCGAGGCTCGATGTGTCACCACTGGGTGCGGGAGCACTCGGCGGCTCATCGCTCCCGCTGGACCCGGCGGCGACCGCTGAGGAACTTGGATTCGCTTCGGTGTTCACCAACTCACTCGATGCGGTCTCCGATCGCGATTTCGTTGCCGAGGCGCTCTTTGATCTCTCGTTGCTGGCCGTTCATCTGTCACGCCTCGGCGAGGAGTGGATCCTGTGGACCTCTGAGGAATTCGGGTTCGCCACGCTCACCGACGCGTTCGCCACAGGATCATCGATGCTGCCGCAGAAGAAGAATGCCGATATCGCTGAATTGGCGCGCGGCAAGAGCGGCCGGATGATCGGGAACCTGGTTGGTCTCCTCGTGACCCTGAAGGGCCTGCCGCTCGCGTACAATCGTGACCTCCAAGAGGACAAGGAACCGTTGTTCGACTCGGTCGATCAGATCTCACTGGTGCTCGATGCGATACGAGGAATGATCGCGACGGCTCGGTTCAACGAAGCAGCGATGCGCGAGGCCGCGTCGTCCCAGACGGTTGCGGCGATCGATGTCGCCGAATGGCTGGTCCAGCGCAACGTTCCGTTCCGTCAGGCCCACAGCATCGTCGGAGCCCTGGTGCGACGGCATCTCGCCGGTGAGGCCAGCCTGGACTCCCTGGTGACGACCGAACTCGGCCCCGAGGCTGCTGCACTGCTCAGTGCCGATTCCTCCATCGCCAATCGCCGCTCACCCGGTGGTGGAGGCTCTCAGACGCTGGACTCCCAGCTATCGGCATATCGGGCGATGCTGGGACGCGAGCAGCAGCTGATCGAGTGATGGCTCGCCGCCGACTCGTCGGGCGCCGGTTGCTGAGCGGGGATGCACCAGATGTCGCGCCGGAACTGCTGTGGTCGATCATCGATGTCGATGGCATCAGTGGTCGCATCGTCGAGGTCGAGGCCTACACCTCAGACGACCCGGCGAGTCATTCGTCTCGTGGTCGCACTCGCCGCAACGCAACCATGTTCGGCGACCCTGGGACGCTCTACGTCTACTTGATCTATGGGCTCCACCTGTGCGCCAATGTGGTGACCGGTGCCAACGGGGACGGCCAGGCAGTGCTGATCCGCGCCATCGTCCCCGAAACGGG
>SKFX01000121.1 GCA_007117775.1 Ilumatobacteraceae bacterium | reverse complement strand
ATCCGTCCCGGTGTTGTCGCCGCATCGCACCATATGGGTCGTTGGCGCCTCGATGAGCAGACCGGGACCCCGGCATGGGTATCGGGCAAGGCGACCGTCGCCGGCCCCGACGCGGCCTATGGCGGTTCGGGGACCAGCGATGACGGCCGCTGGCACCTCACCCAACAAGGTGGGGCTCGGCCCTTCGAATCCTCAGACCCTGATGCCGGTCGCGTCTGGTGGAGCGATACCGGTGTGCACCAGAACCTGACCTTCGCGGTCCAGCCCGACCCGATCTCCGGAATGCATTGTTGGCTGCAGCAGGTCACGGTGTCACCGGCCCGCGATGGCGACCGCTACGGCGATATCGCGGTGGACACCGGGCGTTCCATGGAGGTCTTCCGTGAATGGCTCGCCAAGACGCGTCCCGGGCCCGGCCCGGGTGGTCTGCGCCGGCCCCTGCACCTCGCCCGGCCGGTCAAGCCTCTCGCCACCGCCTACCGACGGTGACCGTCGGCATCGAATCGGGCGGGTCAGATCCAGCCGATCTGGCCGATCTCGGGGCGCGGGCGCGCCGGCGAGCATCGGCGGCCGCGCTGTGCGGCTGGCTGTTGATGGCCGAACCCGGCCCCGAACTCGCGGACCAGCTCGGCACGCTCCCCTCGCTCAGCGCACTCGGGACACCAGATGCCGCAGTGGACTTCGAGCGCATCCTGTTACGCGAGGTCCCACCCTATGAGAGCATCTTCTGCTCCGATGACGGCCGGCGTGGCGGCCCGGTGGCGGCACGTGTCGCCGATACCTACACCGAGATCGAGTTCGATGAGCACACCAGCGGCGCATGGCGCGCCGCAGGTCCTGATCATCTCGGACTCGAGTTGCGCGCCCATGCCCATCTGATCGCCACCGAGGCCGCCGCATGGGAGTCCGGACGTGTCGACCAGGCTGGTGATGCCGTGGAGGCCCAGCGTCGCTTCCTCGCCGATCATCTGGCGCTATGGGCCGAGATCGCACTCGACGCACTCGTCGAGGCGGCGGTCGACTCGCCGTATCTGGCACTGTTCGATGCGGTGCGCGAACTCCTGCACCAGGAGATCGACCTGCTGCGACCAGCACCGATCCTCGATGAGGCGACACTCATCACCGAGGCGGCACCGGTGACCACCATGGGACCTGGCCGCCTGGCGCGCCACCTGCTCTCCACCGAGCGCAGTGGCATCTGGTTGTCACGGCGCGCCATCGCAACCGGTGCCGGCCGTCTGGGATTCCCCTGGCGCCCGATGGATGGCCGAGCGAATCTGCGCGCCCTCATCGCGGCCGCAGCCGATGCCGGCGAGATCCCAGACCTCATCGAACCATGGCGCGACCTCGCCGAGCGGACCGCCAAACGCTATGGCGAGCGCCGCATCCGTCAACCCGGTGCGGCATTGCTGTGGGCGTCATGGGAACAGCGCGCCCTCGTCACCGCCGAGTTGCTCGGCCACCTCGGCCAGATCGCGCTCGACCCTGACGCCGATGCCGAAATCGTCATTCGGATCAGCGGTGCGGATCCGGCCCACGCCATCGACCTCATCGAACAGGCCGGCTACGGCGTCGAACGCCTCACTGACCCGCCACAATGAGACACCCCCGGCGACACCGGGCCGAAGCGCTGTGCCACCGAGGGTGCTGTTCGAACACGTGACGGATGGGTCAGGCGGCGCTGGCTTCCGCGGCCTCCATCTGATCGAGGACATCTTCGATCCGACACTCGGGACCACGGTTGTAGGGCAGCTTGGCCAGCAGCATTCCCATCATGCAGGTATTGCTGAGCGCGGCGAAGGTCAGACCGAACCCGACCGCTCCGGCGACCCATTTGATACCAGGGATCACGGTGCTCAACAGGATGCTGATGAATACGATCGATCCGGCGACGAGGCGCACCTGACGCTCGAGCGACCACTTCTCACTGCCACGGACCACATCGCCCTCGGCGACGAGCCAGGAACCCATCCCGCCCTCGAGGACCCGCAGATTGGTCTTGCCGGCCTTGGTGAGATGATCCTGTGCGGTCGACGCACGCCCGCCTGACTGGCAGACCAACACGACCGGGCAGTTGACCGCAGCAAGTGATCGGGCATGCTCGGCCAGATTGTCGAGTGGGACGTTGTAGCTGCCCGGGATGTGCATCGACTCAAACTCCCCGCCGGTGCGCACATCGATGATCCGTGTCTCAGGATGATCGGTGAGCAACTGGCGGAGCTCAACGGCGGTGACTGGAGTGTTGTTCATAATTGCCTCCCTCGGAAATCCGAAGTCTTCGGTGGTGATGTGGATAGTGGTGTATTCGGTATTGGGTCCTGCGTGGTGGCGCCACCACGACAGGCATCACCGCCGTGATCAAACACTAGCAGTGACTCGAGCGCCCCAGACAGAGCCTCTGACAGGCTCACGGTGCCGGGTCCTCGCGCTCGTGAATCCCCGCAGCGCGCAGCGACGGGGGTGGTGGATCATGGCCGACAGCGCATCGCACCGCCGCATCGGTGGTCGCGAACACCCGGCCGGCGAAGCGCTCCCACAGATGTGCTGCCTCCAAGACATCACGGGTCGGGCCCTTCACATCGGACAGGTACAGCTCCACGCCGTGATCCTCGAGATCGTCGAGCACCTCATCGAGGATGCCCGCCCCGGTGACATCGAGGTCGTTGATACCTGAACATTCCAGGACCAGGACTCGCCGGCCGTCGACGACATCGTCGACGGTGCCCTCAATCAGCTTCGCCTGCTCCAACAGCAACTGTTTGGTGAAGGCGGCATTGACGAAGCTCAGCGCCGCATCCATGCGGATCACCCGCACTCCCGTCGTGACCTCGGCGTCGGGGAATCGCTCGATATTGCGGTAACTGAGGGTGCCGGGGACCTTGCCGAGCACAGCGGTGAACGGTTTGGACATCCGAGCGAACACGACCAGCATCGACACCAGCACCGCCACGGCGATGCCGAGTTCGATCCCGAGCAAGAGCGTCCCGAAGAAGGCGACGGCGAGTGTCAGCAGATCCGACCGTTTCACCTGGGCGATATGGCGCATCTCGGTGATATCGATCAGATTGACGACCGCCATGATGATGATCGCTCCGAGCGCCGCCTGCGGCAGCGACTCGAACAGCGGTGTCAAAACCAGCAGCGTCAAGATGACGATGGCCGCGGTGATGAGCGAGGCGAACTGGGTTCGCGCCCCGGCACTCGCGTTGACCGCGGTTCGCGAGAAGCCGCCAGTCACCGGATAGGCGCTGAACACGCCGGCGGCGACATTGGCCATGCCGAGGCCGACGAGCTCCTGGTTGGGTACCAGGTCATAGCGGTTGCGACGGGCGTAGACCTTGGCGACCGCGACCGATTCCATGAACCCGACGATGGTGATGATCAGCGCGGCTGACAGCAGCGAGCGCATCAGATCGACATCGAGGCCGGGGATCGCGAACGCCGGTAGCGATCCGGGGATCGATCCGACCGTTGCGACACCGCGATCTGCGAGACCGAACACAGCTGTGACGATGGTCGAGGCCACCACGACGATGAGCGGGCCGGGAAGCCGCGGGATGAACTTCTTGATGGCGATCAACGTCGCCAGACATCCGGCGCCGAGCACCAGGGTGAGCCCATGGGTCTCGGGCAGCACCTTCGCAACCTCGATACCGGTGTCGAGGAACTGCTCGGTGCGCGGAATCGACACCCCGAGCACATGTTTGATCTGCGAGAGGCCGATGATCAGCGCCGCCGCGGCGGTGAAGCCGACCAGTACGCCATGGGACAAGAAATTGACGACGAATCCGAGCCGGAACAGCGCCAGCAGCAGATGCAGCACACCGACCATGAGCGCGAGCAGCGCGGCGGCCGCAAGATATCCCGCCGTACCCTGTTCCACGATCGGCGCGAGGGCGGTGGCGACCAGCAGCGACACGATGGCGACCGGGCCGACGGCGAGCTGACGCGAGGTGCCGAGCACGGCATACAGGATCATCGGCACCGTCGCCGCGTAGAGACCGACCACCGGCGGCAATCCTGCCAAGAGCGAATAGGCCATGCCCTGGGGCACGACCATCGCCCCGTGGGTGAGACCGGCGATGAGGTCGCTCTTGAGATCGCGGCGCTGATAGGCCGGGCCCCACTGCAAGATGGGGATGAGAGAGGTCAGTCGGGCATACATGGCTTTGTACGGACAATATAGCGCGGCGCTTCGGCAACCATCGAATCACTCACCACCGCAACCAGCCGCGACCAGCAACGACTCGGCGACATTGTCAACGGTTCCGAGCCGATCTCCTCGAGTGCAACGACGGTGATCACTCGGCGAGGCCGACCGGCGCCCCATCGACGATCTGATCGAGGTACTCGCTCATGCCATACCCCACCCGTTGGCGCCCATCGTCTCCTGTGATCGTCCAGCGCGTCATCGCCTCAGAGATCCGGGTCACGAGCAGCTCACCATCGGGGCTCTCGCGCCGGTTCCGCAGCGGGATCAGACTGACCACCTCACCGGTCAAGGTCCACTGTCGCGTCGATCGGCTCGAGGAGATCTGCGCCGTGATCCGGTCGTGATAGCGACCGTCGCCGACGAGCTCGCTCGAGACCTGCACGTCATCGCAGAGATGCAGCACACCGTCTTCATAGACGAAGCCACCACGCGTCCCCGGGCCGTCACGACGGGCGACACGCGATGCCATGAACCCGAATCCGTCGTCAACGGTGCCGGTCAGCCAGCGGTAGTACCACGGAGCCTGCCAGTAGCGCGGCCCCCAGGAGTGGTCGCGCAGACCCCAACCCTGCACCTCCCAACGCTCATCGCCCACGGTGATGGTCCCGCGACCGGCGATCGACTGCTCATAATGCCCTTTGGCGAACTCCTCGCCGGTCGGTTCATGGGGACGGTCGGGTTCACCCCCGAACATCGATGCCCGTCCGGGCCCGGTGATGACGAGATCGACCGTGCACTCGACGAGCGGATTCGACGAGAACGCCGCTTTTGGGTCGACCATCTGTTCGGGATCATCGAGCATCAGAACGCGGCCGTGATACGT
>SKFX01000007.1 GCA_007117775.1 Ilumatobacteraceae bacterium | reverse complement strand
TCGCGCTCGATGCCGAGGATCGAATACAACGCCATCCCGACCTCGAAGCGGTTGGTCTTGTACGGCTCGCCGAGCGGATCGGGGTAGATCTGGTACTCGGGTTCCTCGAACGGTGGTTGGTCGGCCAGATGGGCGCGTAGTCGCATCATCGATTCGCCGTTGACCACATACATCCGCCACGGCTGCAGATTGCCGCCGCTGGGAGCGCGCGCTGCGTCGGCGACGAGCGACCGGAGCAGTTGATCATCGACGCCGCGGTCGGTGAACTCCCTGATCGATCGGCGTTGGTTGACGGCATCGATGACATCCATCGTCCCGACGCTACTGCGCAGGCTGTGGTGTCTCGAAGTGACTACAAGAGCTCATGGGAGGTCCGCACGGAACACGCCGCTCGTGCACCTCGGCCTGCGGTTCGGTTCCGGATCTCCATCTGGTGGTTTTATTCCTATGATTCGGGGCATTCTTCTGCAACAACGTCTCCCCGGCCTCGATGGTCTACGCGCCCTGGCGGTGACGCTGGTCGTCGTGTACCACCTCTGGCCTGAGGTGCTGCCCGGCGGATTCTTGGGCGTCACGGTGTTCTTCGCGTTGTCGGGGTTCTTGATCACCAGATTGCTGTGCGCAGAGCGCGACCGGACCGGGCGCGTCGCGATCGGCGCGTTCTACCGGCGTCGGGCGAGGCGACTGCTCCCAGCGTCACTGCTCGTGCTGGCGGTGGTCGTCGCGATCTGGACGTGTGCGGGGTGGATGACCGCTCAGCTGCGAGTCGAGGCCAACTTCACCCTGTTGCAGTTGGCGAACTGGGGCCAGATCATCGAGGGCCACACCTACGGCACCGGTGAGGTCGCATCGCCGATCATGCACTATTGGTCGTTGGCGATCGAGGAGCAGGCCTATCTGGTGCTGCCCCTGCTCGTGGCCGTCGCGGCCCGCCGACGCATCTTCGCAGCGATCGTCGTGGGCGGCCTTGCGATCAGCGTCGCCACGACGATGTGGTGGGCCGGGGATCGAACCGTGGTGTACTTCGCGACCTACACGCGCATGGGTGAGATCCTCGCCGGCGCTGCACTGGCGTTGATCTCCCTCGACCGGATCGGCCCGTCTCTGCGACGTGTCTTCCCGGTGGTCGCAGCCATCGCGGTGGCGGTGATCCTGGTCGCAGCGCGGACCTGGTCGGTGGAGACCGCCGCGGTGTACCGCGGCGGGTTGCTCGCGATCGGTGCGGTCTCGGCGGTGTTGGTGCTGGCGATCGTCGCGATGCCACAGGTCGGACGGATCATGGACATCGCACCGGTGCGCTGGGTGGGCGAGCACTCCTATGGGATCTATCTGATCCATTGGCCGCTGTTGGTCGGCCTCGCCCTCGTCGGTCTCCCGCGTCATGTGGCGGCCGCGCTCACCGTCGTCGCGACGCTCATGCTCGCAGCGTTGATGGCGCGCGTCGTGGAACGGCCGATCCGCGCCGGCGCGCTGACATGGCGACCGCTGATGGCTGGGGTTGCGGTGTCCGCGGTCGTCGTGGTTGCGGTCGCCGGAATCGGCCAGCGCAGTGTGCTGCGATCCGTCGACTTCGAAGCGCTGTCGCTCGAGACCGCTGAGTTGTTGAACGAGCAGGCCGCCCGGCAGGCGGTGGTCGTATCACCGGTGGTGAAACGCCGCCCCATGCAGGCCTCGGTGCCGGTGACCGGCGTCGTTGATCAAGAGCACAGCACCCCAGGCGGTGACGACGAGGCCGGGGATCCCGAGACGATCAGCGTCTGGGATGAGGAGTTGGTCTACTCCTATTTCGGTGACTCCAAGGCGCTCACGCTCGTCTATGGATTGCTGCTCGACCCGCCACAGCGCTGGCGGGTGGGCCCGGGCCACGGCGATATCGGCTGTCCACTCGGCCGCGGAGGTCAGCGCCAGCATCCGGTGCAGCCCACCGGTGTCCACACCTGGGATGTCACACAGTGCGATTGGTCGGTCGGATTGGCTGCGCAGACGACCGCCCATGGACATGCACCGCCGATCGATGTCGCCGTGGTCTGGGCCGGCACCTGGGATGTGGTGGAGGCACGAGTGCCCGGCCATGCCGAGGCCTGGACATCGATCCGAGTCCCCGAGCATCGGGAATGGTTGCGAGGCGAGCTCGAGCAGATGGTCGAGTTGCTGACCGATGGCCACGGTGCTCGACTGGTGGTGGTGCTGCGGATCCCACCGTCGTCGTTCGCCACCGACGCTGATGTCGCTGCCTGGAACGACCTGGTCGATGAGGTGGCTGGCGCCCACCCGAACATGCTCGTGCTCGATCTCGCCGCCTGGGCGCACAGCACCGGTGAAGCCGACACCCTCATGCCCGACGGTGTCCATCTCGGCATCGACCCGTCACATCCTGCGGAGGCTGCCCGGCGGGTCCATGAGGATTATCTCGACCCCCAGGTGCGTATGGCGCTCGAGCGCCAGCGGTGAGAGCTTGAGCACCGTTGTATCGAGGGCTGAACATGGGATCGCTGTGGGGTGGTGAGCGACGGATGCTGCGGAGGCGTCGGCGTCTGCGTGGATGTGGTTTAATTACCGCCGATGTCTGCAGCCGCCGGTTCCAAACAGCGAACGGGTCACCGTTCCGGTATGCATCGAACGGCGCGCGCCCTGCTCGAAGCGGCCATCGTCAAGATCGAACAGGGTGGTGAGCCCAACGTCAAGGTCGAGTATCTGTGCAGTGAACTCGACTATGCGGTGACCACCGTCTATCAGCACTTCGGTTCACGCCGCGGTCTCATCGATGCCGCTCAGCGAGAACGGTGGATCCGGTCGGTCCGTGCCGAGGCCCATGGCCTGCTCGACCAGCTCGAGACCGTGCACGATGCCGAGGCGTTCGCCCGCACGATCCATGAGGCGTTCGAGTCATTGTTGGGGTCGCATCGTCGCCAGGATCTGTTGCGCGAGGTGAACGCCCTCGGTGGCGCCTATGCCAACGAGGAGCAGCTCGCCAGTCTGAACGAGGCGCTGACCCAGACCATCGAGCAGTACCAGACGGTGCTCAACGGCGCCCGCGACCGCGGCTGGATCCGAGCCGACTGCGATGTTGCGGCCTTCGTCGCGTGGATGATGATGTCGGTGTTCGGCCAGGTGATCGTCTATCTCGGGCCCGAGGCCGAGTCCGCCGAGACCGGGGCCCCGGGATGGCGGCGTTTGGTGATCGGCTCGCTCGAGACCGAATTGTTCGGCCGACCCGTCGGTGCTTGATCGGCCGGGCCGTTCGCCGGGTCGAGCCGAAGCGTGCTCGATACGGTCACGGGATGGCCAAGGGAGATGGACGGTCCCCGCAGGATCACATCGTTGCGATCTTCGCCGATCGCACCTCGGCTGAAGCCGCCGTCGATCACTTGATCGCAGACGGATTCGGGAGCGACCACCTCGGCATTGCGGTGCGCAGCGACGAGTCGGTCGCCTTCGAACACGATGAGGAGGCTGACCTGGCGCGCGATGTCGTGACTGGAGTGGCGGCGGCCGCACCGGCGGGAGCGATCGCCGGCATCGCCCTCTTCGCGGTGGCCACGGGCGGTATCGGCCTCGGCGGCATCTTGGCGGTGGGAGGAGCAGGTGCGATCTGGGGGGTGATCCTCGGCGGTGCCGCCGGGGTCGCGCACGGCGAACCGGCTCGCGAACAGCACGAGCAACTGCTGGCCGAGCACCTCGATCCCGGTCAGGTGATGGTGGTGGTGGACAGCCATGATCGAGTCCACGCCGTGACCCAGACCCTGCTGGACCATGGAGCCACGATCAGGCCCGTCGTCGCCTGATCAGCCCGTCATCAGCCGCGGGTGGCGTCGAGGAGCAACCACACACCGAAGATCGCGAACAGCGTTGCCGCACCGATGCGGATCGCCGTGCGCGGCAGCCGATCGCCGAGGGTTCGGCCCACGACCACCGCGATCGCCCCCGAGGCCGTGATGCCCAGGGTGCCTCCCACCCAGACCGCAAGGGGATGGTCGCGCGCCGCCAGGGTGGCGGTGGCCAACATCGTCTTATCGCCGAGTTCTGCAATGACCATCGCCGCGATCACCGAGAACAGGGCACCACGGCCCACCCGGCCTGCAGCCCGCTGTGACGGGCCGTGCTCACCGCCCTCATCATCGTCGTCATCGTCATCGTCCAGCAGCGTCCACAGGGCGAACCCCAAGAAGGCGAGGCCCCCGACGAGGGCGATCGTGCGTTCGGGGAGTGCCGCGCCGGCGAGCGCACCACCGAGCACCGAGATGGCCATCGTCACCGCATAGGCCGCGGTGATGCCCACGAGCACCGTGGTCAACCGGTACCGCGCACCGAGGCCGAGCGCCACCAGTTGGGTCTTGTCGCCGAACTCGGCCACAAAGACGATCCCGAACGCAGCCAGTGCGGCATTGATCACAGCGATCGGCTCTCCACAGCGAGGAGACGTTATCTTCGCGGGTGCCCTCAGTGTTGGCTTGGCCCGGTGTCGTCCGCACGGCGATACTGGCCCGATGACAGTGGTCCTGGTCGGAATCGGGGGAGCGCTCGGTGCGATGGCGCGCTACGGCGTGGGTCTGTCGATCGGTGTACGCGATTTCCCCTGGGCCACTCTGGCGATCAATCTGGTCGGGACCTTCGTGCTGGCCGCGGTGCTCGGCGCCGGTGGTGAGTCGCGCCTCGGGGTCTCGGCGATGAACTTCGTGGCGGTCGGTGTGCTCGGTGGGTTCACCACCTTCTCGGCCTTCGGGTACGAAACCTTGACGATGCTGCGCGATGACCGGATCATCGCGGCCGCCGGCTATATCGGGGCTTCTGTCGCCGGTGGACTGCTGGCCGCCATCGCCGGCTACAGCCTGGGCCGCGTGCTCAGCTGAATGGGCCGATGAGCGATGTCGACCAACGTGACCACGTTGAACCACAACAGGTCGAATCACTACAGGAGGCGATGATGAAGATCGAATCGATTGCGGTGTACTGCGGGTCGAGTCGCGGGACCGACCCGGTGTTCGCCGAGGCCGCCGAACAGCTGGGAGCGCTCCTCGCCGGCCACGATATCGACGTCGTCTACGGCGGTGGACGGGTCGGGTTGATGGGTGTGCTCGCCGATGCGGTGCTCGCAGCCGGTGGTCGGGTGCATGGGGTCATCACCGCTGCGCTGGTCGACTCTGAGATCGCCCATGAGGAACTGACCTCACTCGCCGTGGTCGACACGATGCATGAGCGCAAGGCGGCCATGGCCGATCGCGCCGATGCGTTCATCGCCATGCCCGGCGGGTTCGGCACCCTCGATGAGTTCTTCGAGATGGTCACCTGGGCGCAACTCGGGATCCACCGCAAGCCGTGCGGCATCCTCGATATCGCCGGGTTCTTCGCTCCATTGCGCACATTCGTCGACACCGCCACCAATTTCGGGTTCATCCACGAGGAGCATCGCGACTCGCTCGTCATCGCGGAAGATCCCGGTGAGATCATCGGTGCGCTCGCATCGTGGGTGCCGACCTACGTTCCCAAATGGGTGGACCCCAACACCCGGTGATCAGCGCGGTGCGGTGATGATCTCGGCGAACATAGCGGGGTCGACATTGCCCCCGCACAGCACCGCGGCGCGCCGGGGGGCGCTGGCGGGATCAGCGCGCCGTGCTGCGGCGACGGGGACCGCACCGGAGGGTTCGGCCACGAGATGGTGATCGAGCGCAAGATCGCGCATGGTGGCGCGGATCTCGTCTTCGGTCACCGTCACGATGTCGTGCAGATAGGCCGTGAGATGCGGCCAGTTGAGCCGGCCGACGCGCTGCACCCGCAGGCCATCCGCGATCGTGGATGACATCTGTTCGGCCGGCAGCGTGACCACCGAACCGGTCTGCCAACTCGCAAGGGCATCGGCGGCGACGGCGGGTTCGACACCGATGACGCGCACCGCCGGGTTGATGAGATATGCGCCGAGTGCGACCCCGGCGGCGAGGCCACCACCGGAGATCGGTACATAGATCTCCTCGAGAGCCTCGACGCTCTCGAGCATCTCGATCGCGATGGTGGCCGTCGCGGCGATCACGGTGCGCGAGTCGTAGGGCTCGATGATCGTGGAGCCGTGCTCGGCAGCGAGCTGTGCGGCGCGTTCGGCGCGCTCAGAACTGGCCGGGCCCACCTCGATAACCTCGGCGCCCGCAGCGGTGGTCCGTGCGCGTTTGATCGCCGGGGCGTCGTTCGGCATGACGATCACGGCGCGCACCCCGAGGTCGCGTGCCGCTTCGGCCACCGCGATGGCATGGTTGCCCGATGAATGGGCCACCACACCGCCGCGTCGCTCATCGTCGCTGAGCGCCGCGATCGAGTTGAATGCACCGCGCGTCTTGAACGACCCGGCACGGTGCAGGTTCTCGAGTTTCAGCCAGATCCCGCCGGGACCCCTCGGAATGATCGGTGTCTCGAACACATGGCCGCGCAGACGGTGTCGGCTAGCGGCCACCTCCTCGGCGGTGACCAGATCCACCGGGTCAGGTCCAGTCGTGTTCATTCGCTCGGTGATCCCATTTCGGAGTGCTCGCCATCGGTCGAGCGGCTGGCGCGTTGGAGATCCTCGGCAGCTTGACGCACCTGCCAGTCGCGGTCGGTGAGCGCTGTATCGATCGCTGCGGCCACAGCACGCTCATCATCGGTGTGTTCACCGTCACCTGCGTCACCGCTGCCGATGAACGGCGCGAGCGCCAGAACAGCGCGCCGTCGGATCGCCGGTTTGTCATCACAGGCTGCGAGGATCGCCCGCAGGCCGCGCCGATCGCCGATCGCGCCGAGCGCTGCGGTGGCGGACTCGCGCACCAGGGGATCGTCAGCATCGGTTGACAGCTCGATGAGTCGTTCGAGCACGGTGTCATCGAGATGTTCATGTTCACCCGCCGCCCAGCACGCCACCTCGACCACCGAGGCATCAGCATCGTGCAGCATCGGTGTCAGATCCACTTCGATACGGTGCGCCGCCAGTTCCGTGGCGCGGCGCCGCACCGACGCTTCAGGGTCGCCGAACGCAGCGACGAGTCGTTGGGTGGTGAGCATGCCGACCCGATCGGCGGCACCGATCGACACGCATCGGATCGACGCATCATCGTGGTCCAGACACGTACCGATCAACTCGAGATCGCTCGGATCACCGCGGTAGCCGGCGGTGATCACCGAACGTCGCAGTTCGGTGTGGGGATAGTCCGGCGCGGCCGTCTCATCGGTCATATCGGCAGTCAGCGATCGAGCAGTCCGGTCACGGTGATCACGGCATAGACCGCACCGAAGGCCAGGAGGATCGCGATCACCACACCGGTCACGACGGCGATCGCTGAGGTCGTCATCGCCGCGAACAGACGGCGGATCGGATTCGGTCTGCGGTAGAGCTTGGTCGGCAACTGCTCCACTGCGATGGCCTCGTCATGGGCCCAGTTCGATCCCTCGGGTGGGGCGCTGGAACCTGAAGCCGGTCGGCGGCCCAAGAAGATGAGGGCGACGACCGCGAGTGCTGCGATGAACATAGCCTGAACGGCGAAGCCGACGATGGAAACTCCCACGACACCCAACACTCAGCCCCCGAGGTTACCGCCACCGATCCCAGGCTCGATGGCGGGTGGTGGCGCGTCGACATCACCCGGTTCGACCCTGGTGCTCGCGACGCATCGTTGGTGGGCATTCGGGCTCTATGGCCTCGGGGTGTTGATCACGGTCGGTCTGCTCGCGCTGTCGCTGATCCCGTCGTCATCGGTGGCCCGCAGCGATGATGCCGGCCCACATGAACAGCAGTCGACCCCCTATGCGCGGGTGCCCGCCTCTGCGCAGCCCGTCGCTGAACGACTGACCTTCGGCGCGCTCGATGATCTCGAGACCCTCGACGGTATCGAGGTCCAGCGGTTCGCCTCGGACGGCTCGGTGTACTTCGTGACGGTGTCGGCTCGTTCACAGTCGGTGCTGTCGTGGTTGGTCGGACGCTCCGAGCCGGCGATCGAGTTCATCACCTCCGAGCAGAGGTACGGCGTCCGGACCCCGGCACAGCGACGGGTGTTCTCCCTCGAGCAGATGCGCACCTCTGAACAGGTCGCCCAGTTCGTCGCGCTCCAGCGCCTCGGGTTCGAGGTCGATCTGTTCCCCGGCGATGTGCTGGTTCGCCAGCTGGTCTGTCTCGAGGTCGATGAGACCGCCACCGAATGTGTGCGCGAGGCACCGTCGGCCGAGGTGCTCGAACCCGGCGATCGACTGCTCGAGATCGAGGGCCAAGACCTCGACGGGGTCGAGGACCTCACCGAGGTCCTGCGCGGCCGGGCCCCCGGCGATGTGGTCGAAGTGCGGATCGAACGCGCCGGTGCGGGCGAGTTGACGGTGGAGGTGGAATTGACCGATTCGCCGAGCGATCCCGGCCGCACCATCGTCGGGTTCCTACCCTTCGACACCCGACGGGTGGCATTGCCGTTCGAATTGGAGATCGACACCGGCCAGATCGGTGGTCCATCGGCGGGTCTCGCCTTCACACTGGTGCTGATCGATGAGTTGACACCGGGTTCGCTCACCGGCGCGGTGCCCGTCGCGGTCACCGGAACGATCGAACTGGACGGATCGGTCGGTGCGGTCGGGGGAGTACCCCAGAAGGCTGCCGCCGCGTCGCGTGCCGGAGCCCGGGTCCTGCTGGTTCCCGCAGCCCAGAGCGAGGACGATATCGAGGCCGCCCGACTCGCCGGCGGCCCGGACCTCGAGATCATCGCAGTCGCCTCGCTCGATGAGGCGCTCGAGGTGCTGGAGTCCCTCGGCGGCGATCCGCTGCGCAATGACACTCTCGGCGCCTCATAATTGCCTACGCTGGTGCGATGGCAACGGTGCATCGTCCGGCCGACCCGAAGTCGCCGTCTTCGGTGGCATCGGCACAGTTCAGTACGGCACGGCGCGGCTATGCCACCGAGGAGGTCAGTGCGCTCCTCAACGACGTCGCTGCCGAACTCGATCGTCTCCAGGCCCGCGAGACCGAACTGCTGGCGGAACTCGACCAGCTGCGCGCTGAGCGCGAAGCGTCACCAGAACAACTCGATGAGGCCACCGCGGCGCGCCTCGTCGATGAGGAGACCCTGCGGGTGCTCCAGACCGCCCGTGAGAGCGCGTCGCAGATCAAGGTCCGAGCCGAGGAGGGAGCGGCGCGTATCCTGCGCGATGCCGCCGAACAGGCCGATCAGATTCGCATCGATGCCCAGAAGTCAGCCCAGGACATTCGTGCTGCGGCGACCACCGACGCCGCAGCAGAGGTGGAGCAGGCTCGTGAGCAGGGACGCGACATGGTCGAGGAGGCCCGCACCTATCGCGAGCGAGTACTCAATGAGACTGCCCGGCGCCGCGACGCCGCTCAGGCTCAGATCCAACGGTTGCTCGATGCACGCGATCATCTGCTCGGGGTCTATGACCGGGCCCGCGAGGCCGCAGCGCGGGTAGTCGATGAGGTCGAAGGCCTTTCAGCACAGCCTTCGGTCGAACCTCCGGTCGATCTCAGCGTGGTGACCGGCCAGGTCGATGCCGTCGGTGACGACGTTTCAGATGACGAGGCTGTTGACACTGCGGTCGACACACCAGATGACACGGTCGATGACACGGTCGATGATGTGGTGGCCGACGGACCGGGCTACCTCGAGGAGATCACGACTGCGACAGACCAAGACTTCAACGAGGTTGATGTCCCCGCAGCGGAATCGATTGAGGCGACCGAGGCGATCGATGAAGCCGAGCAGCCGGCGGTTGCGCTCTATGACATCGACGCTGAAGATGTCGATGCTGTTGACGAGACGGTCACGGCCGTGGAAGAGGTCGAGAGCGTCGATGCAGCCGGTGAGTCCGGTGGTGAGGTCGTCGACGATCTGTTCGCCAAACTCCGCGCTGCACAGTCCGATCAGTCTGCTGACGACCCCGCCATTCCCGCTGATGATGCGGTCGATGAGCCAGCCGGTGAGGCCGTTGTGGCCGGTGAGGACATGGCCGCCGGCGCAGCCCCGCAGTGCTTCGCCGATCGAGATGCGGTAGTGCAGCCGTTGGTCACCAAGGCGGCGCGGCGAGCCAAGCGCGCATTGGCAGATGAGCAGAACACCCTGTTGGCCCTGCTCGCTGAGATCTCCGGTGAGATCGTCGCCGATGAGGTGCTGACCAGCGAGGATGAGCACGTCGACCGGTATCTCGAGGCGATGGCACCCGAGATCACCGTTGCTGCGCAGGCCGGCGCGGTCTCGGTCTCGGCCGATCTGTCCGACGATGTCGATATGTCGACAATGCGCGAGTTGATCCGCCAGGGCCTCGTGATCCCGATGCGTGAACGTCTGGCACGGACGATGGTCGATGGTTCGGAGAAGCCCGATGCGGTGATGCGTCAGGTCCGAGCCGTCTATCGCGAGTGGAAGACCCAGCACATGAACGACGAAGTCACCGACGTGTTGCTGTTGGCGTACGGGACCGGGGTGCTCGCTGCGGTGCCGACCGGGACACCGATGTGTTGGATGGTGGATCCGGACGGTCCCGCGTGCCCCGATGCCGAGGACAACTCACTCGCCGGGTCCGTTGCTGCCGGCGATGCCTATCCCACCGGACATCGCCTCGCACCGGCTCACCCTGGCTGTCGCTGTGTGCTGGTCCGCGCCGACGGCTGAAACCCGCCCGACGCGACCGGACTCCGGCGTGACTCACTTGTAGCCTGCATTCATGGCTACGCCGACCGATCTGAGCGCCAGCATGCCCCGCCGGGGGATCAGTGGACGGGCGGTCCTGATCGGTGCCGGTCTGTTGGTGTTCGGTTTCTTGGTGTTCGGCCGGGCCATCGTCGGGTTCTATGTCGACTATCTCTGGCATGCGGCACTCGATCGCACCGATGTGTTCTGGGGTGTGTTGACCGCACAGCTGGGCCTGTTCGCGGTGTTCTTCACCGTCTTCGCACTGTTGGCGATCTTCAATCTGTACATCGCCGATCGGGTCGCGCCGACGACGTTCCCCGCCAATGTGCACCCTTATGTGGAGCGGTTCCACGAGATCTTCGGCCGGCGTCTGCGCCTCGTCCGATACGGCGCATCACTGCTGTTCGCGCTGTTGTTGGCGCTGCCCACCACCGCGCAGTGGCAGGCGTGGCTGTTGTTCCGCAACTCCCAGCGCGTCGAGCGCGCCGATCCGCTGTTCGGCGCCGATGTCGGCTTCTACATGTTCGAGCTGCCCTTCATCGTGTTCGTGTTGAACTGGTTGTTCGCTGCATTGATCATCGTGTTGTTGTTGACGCTCGCCGCGCATCTGCTCAACGGCGGTGTGGTCTTCGCATCGTCGATCCCGGCGGTGCGCGCCGCCACCAAGGCGCACCTCGCGGTGCTGTTGGCGGTGCTGGCGGTCGTCAAGGCCGCTGAGTACTGGGTCAGCCGCTATGAGTTGACGACCGAACGGCGCGGGTTCGTCCAAGGCGCCACCTACACGGTGGTCAATGCACAGATCCCGGCACTGATGCTCCTCACGCTGATCGCGCTGGTGACCGCCGGGCTGTATCTGTCGACGATCAAGACCGGCAAGTGGCGGTTCCCGCTGGTGGCTTCAGCATTATGGCTGGTGGTCTCACTCATCGCCGGTATCGCCTATCCGGCCGTGGTGCAGGCACTGATCGTGCGGCCCAACCAGGCGGCGCGCGAGGCGCCGTTCATCGAACGCAATATCGAGGCGACGCGGATCTCGATGGGCCTCGGCGACAATCTGGCCAATGTGACCGAGGTGCCGGTCACCTTCGGTGAGCTCGATGCCGCTGCGGTCGAATCCGATCTCGATCCGCTGCGCCGGGTGCGCCTGTTGAACCCCGTCGAGTTCCAGTCGCGCTTCAGAGTGGACCGCGGCGAGTTGGCCGGTCTCGCGATCAACGACCTCGATGTCGATCGCTATGAGATCGACGGAGAACTCGAACAGGTGCTGATCGCCTCGCGGGAACTGGACCTCGCTGGGGTGGCCAACCAGTCCTGGCAGGGCCGCACGCTCGTCAACACCCGTGGCTGCGGTCTCATCAAGGCGCCGATCAGCCGGGTGCAGGCATCGGATCGGCCGCTGTATATGGAGGTCGAGTTGGACCGCCCCGAGCTGTACTTCAGCCCGACGCTGACCGGCTATGGCATCACCGCCACCGATGAGGCTGAGCGCACCTGCGGTGACAACGAGCCCTATCAGGGCGATGCCGGCGTGCGCCTGTCGTCGATCCCGCGTCGTGCCGCGTTCGCGCTGGCGTTCTTGGACTACAACATCTTGGGGTCGGGCGCGATCCGACCGGAGTCGCAGATGCTGTGGGTGCGAAACGTCCGCGACCGTGTCGAGAAACTGGCACCGTTCCTGTCCTATGACGGCGACCCGTATCCGGTGGCGCTCAACGGCGAGGTGCTGTGGGTGATCGACGCCTATTCGACCTCGACGCGCTATCCCTACGGCCAGCGCATCGGTTCGGTCCAGTTGACCAATGGTTCCGGCGTGCCCCGCGGCGCCAACTACATCCGCAACAGCGTCAAGGTGACGGTCAATGCCTATGACGGCACCGCCAACTTCTATGTCATCGACGAGGACGATCCGGTGGTGATGGCCTGGTGGTCGGCATTCCCGGATCTGTTCCAGCCGATGGACGAGATGCCCGACGGCCTCGTGAACCACCTGCGCTATCCCGAGGACCTGTTCCGGATCCAGACCGATGTGTACTCCAAGTACCGGCTCGGTCCGGCGAACTTCTTCCAGCGCGTCGGCGCATGGTCCATCGCCCAGGCGCCGGCGGCGGGTCCGCGCACCGGCACCGGGGTGGCCAATGTCGGTGAGCCCGAGGAGTTCGTGGCAGCGGAGTTCGCGACCGAATCGACCGCTCTGCGCTTCTCGCCGTATTACATCTTGAAGCGCAACGATGTCACCGGGGTCGAGGAGTTCGCCATGCTGCGACCGTTCGTGCCGTTCTCGCGCGATGATCAGCGAACCGAACTCCAGGCGTACACCACGGTGTCGAGCGATCCCGATACCTATGGGCAGTTCACCACCTACGTCGTGCAGGGCTCATTGCCCGACGGCCCGGTGCGCGTCGCCAGCCAGGCCGAGTCCGAACCGCGGATCGGTCGCGAGATCACCCTGCAGGACTCCGTGGAGAGCGGTACCCAGGTGCGTTTCGGTGACCTGCAGTTGGTGCCGGTGGCCGGCGGGTTGATCTACGTGCGGCCGTTCTATGTCGAGGTACAGCAACCCGGGCCGATCCCGCTCGTCACCGAGTACCGGTTCATCATCACCTCCTATGGCGAACGCGCCACCTATGGCGCCACGCTGTTGCAGGCGTTGTCGCAGCTGTTCCCCGGATTCGACACCGATCTCGGTGAACGCGCTGGTGGAACCGGCGGCGATTTCACCGATATCACCGAATTGGTCGACACCGAGTCGGGGATCCCGGGTGAGTTCGGCATCGATGGTGACGGCATCGATGATCTCGATCCGATCGAGCCACCGCGGCCGGCCCTCGGGCCCGATGCCGAGGCGGCTGAGATGTTGGCCGAGGCCGAGGCACTGTTCATCGAGGCTGAGTCGATCCTGCGCTCCACCGGTGATCTCGGCCGCTATCAACAGACCGTCGAGGAGGCCCGGCGACTCGTCGCTGAAGCGCTCGACTCACTCGCCGCCAGCGCGACGGGCTGATCAGGGCTTGAGGCGCTCGGCGAGTGCCGCGAGGTCGTCGCGCAACGCGATCTGATAGCGCACCTGCTCATTGGCGAGATGCTCCTGGGCGGCGCGCAACTCGCCGAGTCGCTCATCGAGCACACCCGGCTCGAGTCCGTCTCCTGAGACCGTGCGTTCGATCTCGTCGCTCAACTCGTTGATCTGATTCGCCAGTTCGGTCGAGATCGACGTCATCCGCTGGTCGATCTGGCCCATCTGGGATTCGATGCGGCCGAGATGGCCGCGCAGATCGGCGATGACCGCATCGATCTCATCGGCATCGACGAGGCGCGGCGGCGGGGTGGTGGGCGCGCTCAGGCGGCGATCGAGGATCTGGCGAAGTTCGGTGACCTCATCGGCGAGGTCCCGGAAGTCCTCGGTTGCGATCCCGTCACGGTCGCGTCTGAACAGTCCCATGGCGATGATCGTACCGTCGATGGCGGTACCGGTGCGGGTCGTCGCACTCGGGCTACCCACCGCTGCGATGATGCGCTCGGTTGTGCCATCTGCGATTCGGCCGTATCCTTGTCTCATCAGCGCGGGGTGGAGCAGTTCGGTAGCTCGTCGGGCTCATAACCCGAAGGTCGTGGGTTCAAATCCCACCCCCGCCACCATGTGAGAGCCCCAGGTCACCCGGCCTGGGGCTCTTGACGTTACGCACTGCGGTGCCAGTCGGCCCCGGTGTCCCTGGGTTCGAAGGCCAGCAGTCCGTGGTTGGGCATCTCGAGTCAGATGACTCCTCCGTCCGGCCCGACGCGTCGGCGATGGAGTTGGTGTATCATTAGTGTATGACACGCACCAACATCGACATCGATGAAGAACTGTGTCAGCAGGTCATGGATCGCTATCACCTGAGTACCAAGCGCGAAGCGGTCAACATGGCGCTGCGCCACCTCGCGGGCGAGCCCCTCAGTCTTGAACAGGTGCGCGCGCTGAGAGGTTCGGGGTGGGATGGCGACCTCGACTCGATGCGGGCGAGCCGGGTGTGACGCTCGTCGACACCTCGGCATGGGTCGAATTCCTTCGCGACACCGGATCGCCGGCCTGTATCGCCGTCGATCGACTGCTCGAGGGCGAGATCGCCATCTGCGATGCCGTCTCGATGGAACTGCTCGCAGGCGCGCGAGATGAGGGACAACTCGCACAGCTCCGTGGCATGCTCGCTCGAACGGCCGTGCTGCCGACCACGTCCGCCCATTACGAACTCGCCGCAGCGATGTACCGAGCATGTCGGATCCGGGGCGGGACCGTCCGAAAGCTGATCGACTGTCTGATCGGCGCCGTCGCCATGAAAGCAGGCCACGACGTCTTGCATGCTGACGCAGACTTCGAGACCCTGGCACGATTCACCGACCTGCGGACCCACCGCGCGTCGATACGTTGACTCCGGGGCCGCTGTCAGGATCGATCCGGGTCTGGAGATCTGCGATGTCAGCGACCCTCGTGGGCCATCATGTCGATCACCACGGTGATCGCGAGGATCAGGGCATCGTCGTGGCCGGGGGCGATCTCGACCCCGTAGGAGTCGCGGATTCTGAACCACCGCTTCGAGACCGTCGCCACGGCTGCAGCGTCTCGTTCGATCCGGTACTCGTGCTGCAAGATGTTGCCCTGGGCTCGCAGGTCCGCTCCACCGGGAACGTTGATCGTCCAGCGATCGCGCAGCGGGGTGATCAGCGCGTTGTGGACCTTGGCGGCAGCGCTGCCGTCGACTCGCTCGATCGTCATCGACTCGCGGACCCGCAGCAGCTTCTCCTGGATCTTGTAGAGCTGCTGGCCGTTGGCGTCTTCGAACATCAGCGTGGAGCGCACGCGCAGCAACTTGCCGTCGATCTTGAACGCCCGACGTCCCTGGTCGTCGGTGATGAAGAAGTCATCTCCGATGGCGAGCATCCGCTGGCGCATCTGATAGCGGGTGCCGGCGACACCGTCATCGCGCTGTGCCGCTGCGGCGCGTCCGGCCACCGCTCCGGCGACCGCCGCGGCTGCGAGCGGCCGCCGTGCACCCGGGCCGTCACCGCGTCGTCCCATCCGTCTCGGCATGATCGTTCACCTCGCTGTCTGATGGCTGTGAGCGGTCGCGCAGCAGCACCTCGACGTGTCGGTCTAACACCGACGTTGACTCGGTGAGATCCAATGATCCTGACGATCCTGCGACGGTGATTCGGGGCGAATGATCACTCAACGGTGCTCGGATCGAGAGATGCGATGCGGTCTGGTGGGTCTCAGACACCGATCACGGTGACTGAGACCCGATCACGGATGAATGTGTGCCCGCTCGGATCGGTGCTCAGACGAGGTTGCGACGACCAGATGCCAGCAATGTCCCGAGACCGCCGAGTGCCATCAGCAGCAGCGCCCAGGGCGTCAACGTGGAATTGCTTCCGGTCGAGGGGAGCTGGCCTGTGCCCGGTGCCGGGTCTGCCGAACCACCGCTGCCACCGTCGGGCCCGGGTGTGGTGCCGCTGTTGGGCGTGGTGGTGGGTGTGGTGGCGGGGTCGGGGCTGGGTGTGGTGCTGCTGTCGGGCGTGGTCGTGGGTGTGGGGCTGGGTGTGCTGCCGCTGTCGGGCGTGGTCGTGGGTGTGGGGCTAGGTGTGGTAGGAGCGTCAAGTTCCCAGATCGCATACAGCGTGAGATTGGCGTTGAAGTCGTAAGGCGCTGAAGGGCCGTATGTCGCGGTAGTTGCGGATGGATCAGGGTCCCAGCCAATGAACGTGTACCCCGGTCGCTCCCAGGTGTTGGCAGTGAGGGTCGTGGACATGCCAGCCAATTCCGCCTGGGGCGGAACGGAGGGGCCGATCACCATGTCGGAAGTGTTGTTATCGAAGGTGACCACCGCGACCCATCGCGCGTGCAGGGTGAGATCGCCGAGGGCGAAGTCGTAATCCCCTCCATCCCTGTAGACCTGGGGTCCGTCAGCGACCGTAGACCAGCCGTTCATCGTGAGACCTGTTCGAGTGAAGGTGTTGGCACTGAGGGACCACCAGCCGGTCGTTTGAGTCTGGGGCGACATGGTGCCGCCGTCGGCGCCGTTGCCATCGAAGGTGACCGTACTGGTCGCGGGGGCGGGTGGTGCCGTGGTGGTCGTCGTCGTGGTCGTCGTCGTTGCGGTGGGATCGTTGATTATCTCGAACGTGAAGTTATTGCTCCAGACAATTTGGTTGTTGTCGGTCACAGGCGAGACATTCGTGCATCCAATCCACCAGCCATTGTGCCCTTGGGGTTTGGTGTAGTCGGTGGTGGGGGTACCCGAGATCGTTGCCTTCTGGGATGCTGCATCGAAGCTGAATGAAAGTCCCGTCGGCAGCGGCGACATTCCTCCGCCCGCACTGGAGTTAAACCGGCTCTGATTGTCGTACACGTCGCAGGACGCTGGTGGACTAAAGCCGCTTGCCTGGAACTCAAGTGACACGGCAATTCCGACGGTCATGTTGAAGCTGCTGGCGGGCGGAGTGCTGACGCTTGGACCGGATGCCTGCGCGACTGGCCACGCGCCCGAGATGCCGAGACCCAGCAACGACGCGATGAGCACCAGACGGGCTCCGGTTCGTAGGCGTGGGGAGCGCGGCCGGTGGGTGCCGGGTGTCGATGGAGCGCCTGCTTCGCGGGCTGATGTCATTGCAGTGGACCTCTCGGATCAAGGACGTGTGGGA
>SKFX01000061.1 GCA_007117775.1 Ilumatobacteraceae bacterium | reverse complement strand
TCAGCACCCTCGTCAGCGCACCCGTTCGCCCCGTCACCATGGCCATAGTCTGATGCACCTGCCGGCGCCGACGCGGTCAGGTCGTCGGTCCGCCGGACGAGCCGGCACCGGTCGGGTCCACCGATACGCCCGGAAGCACCTCCTCGGCACCGTCGCAGGCACCGGCGGCGACGCGGACCGCCTCGTCGAGGCGCACAATCACCTCATCGATCGCGTAACCGTCCATGACGGTGACCTCGAATTCGCCGACCGGGGTCTGAACTCGATCGCCGACGGCTGGGATCTCATCAGCGATATCGATCAGATAGCCCGCCAACGTATGCCAGTCACCGTCGGGAATCGGAACCCCGGTGCAGGCGGTGAACTCGTCGGGTCGGGTGGTGCCGCCGAAACGGTAACGACCGTCGGCCAGACGATGGTCTTCGGCGAATCGGCGATCGGTCTCGTCGTCGAACTCACCGATCAACTCCTCGATGACGTCTTCGAGAGTCACGAGACCCACCACCATGCCGAGTTCATCGACGACGATCGCGAGGTGTTGACGGCGGGTCCGCATCTCCAACAGAAGATCCTCGAGATGGTGGCGATCCGGGGTCACCATCGCCGGCCGGATGAGCTCGCGGGCCCGCGCACTGGCGCGCCGGCCGAGCGGCAACAACAACAGGTCCTTCGCGTGGACGAAGCCGAGCACGTGATCGAGATCGTGCTCATAGACCACGACCCGGGTGCGTCCGGTCTCATGGGCGAGGTCCGCGAGTTCCTCGACACCGGTATCTGGCCCGACTGCAACGATGTCACGCCGCAGGGTCATCGCATCGGCCGCGACGCGACCTGACAGATGCAGCGACCGGGTCAACAGGTCCTGTTCATCAGCTGCCAGCGTTCCGCTACCACCGGACTCCTCGATCAGCAGCAGCAGATCAGCGGGCGAATGCGCCATGGCACGTTCATCCTGTGGCTGCACCCCGACGGCGCGGACCACGAGATTGGCGATCGCGTTCAGCGCCCGGATCAGGGGCCCGAAGACCACCACAAAGGCCCGGAACGGTGTCGCGAGGCGCAATGCGGATCGCTCCGGATGTGAGATCGCCCACGATTTGGGGGCCATCTCACCGACCACGAGATGCACGAACACCACCACGCTGAGGGCGATCGCGAAGGCGATTCCGTGACGCACCGGGCTGGACAGCGTCACGACATCGTCGAGAGCCGATTCGATCAGACGGGCCACCGCCGGCTCCGCGACGGCACCGAGGCCGAGCGAGCACATCGTGATCCCGAGCTGCGCGCCGGCCAACATGACCGTCAACTGCCGCAGGCCGGTGAGTGCACGTTGTGCGCGCCGATCACCATCGGCGGCGAGCTGTTCGATCTTGGAACGCCGTGCCGCCAAGAGCGCGAACTCGGCGGCGACGAAGAATCCGTTGAGGCCCAACAGGACCACGGCCACGACGAGTGCCACCGGAGTGCTCATCGTTGTCGCTCGTCGCCTTCTGTGGCCGTGTCACGGCCAACCATGTCATCGCTCAACATGTCATCGCTCAACAGGTCATCGCTCAACAGGTCATCGCTCAACAGGTCATCGTGCAGGGTGTCTCCTCCGGCCGTGTCACCTCTGACGGCGTCATCGACGACGGGGACCTCATCGGTCATCGGCGGTGCCAGCGACAGCTGCAGACGGGTGATCGCCCAGTCGTCCAGTTCGATGACCTCGATGCGCACACCGTTCACGATGACCTCATCGCCGACGGTGGGGATACGTTCGAGTTCCTCGAGCACGAGGCCAGCGACGGTGTCATATTCGCCGTCGGGCAATTCGAACCCGGTCGAGCGCTCGATCTCATCGACCCGCCACGCGGCCGGCACCGCCCAGACCCCGGGTGCGACCTCAATGTGGCGGTCACCGTTTTCGAGGTCATATTCATCGTCGATATCGCCGACGAGTTCCTCCACCAGGTCCTCGAGCGTCACCACACCGGCAGGCGCCCCATACTCATCGACGACCACCGCCATCTCGGTGGAATGGGCGCGCAGATCGCGCAAAACCGTGCGCAGACCGGCCGCTTCGGGCACGGCGATCACCTCATGGGCGAGACCGTGCACCTCGGTGGTGCCGAAGTCCTCGACACTGACCCCGAGCAGGTCCTTGGCGTGCACGATGCCACAGATCGAACCTTCGGCGTCGACGACCGGGAAACGCGAATGTGCCGATGACATCAGATCGCGCAGATCCGCGGCTGTCGCCGTGGCCTCGATGGTCACCACCCGGTTCCACGGCACCATTGCATCGGAGGCCTCCAATTCACCGAAATCGATAGCGCGCGCCAACAGCGTCGCCTGTTGGTCCGACAGATGGCCCGATTCGGCCGAGGTGTCCACGATCAGATCAAGTTCATCGGCCGAGACCGCCCCCGACAGGCCCTGCACCGGCTCGATCCGCAACAGGCGCAGCAGCTTGTTCGCCGCACCATCGAAGATCGCAATGGCCGGCTTGGCGATCCGCATGAACCACAGGGTCGACGGGGCGAGGGCGCGCGCCGTCGCCTCGGGCTTCGCGATGGCGAAGTTCTTCGGTGCCAGCTCACCGAAGATCATCTGGATGGTCGTGGCCAGCACCAGGGCGATGGTGAGGGCGATTCCGAACTGCACAGCCTCGGGGACGCCGAACACATCGAGGACCGGACGCACGAGCAACTCGCCGATCACCGGCGATGCGATGAAACCGAGGACCAGCGATGAGGCGGTGATACCGAGCTGCGCCCCTGACAGCATGAAGTTCAACCGGTCGTGCACCGCCACGGCCCGCAACGACCGTCGATCCCCGCTGTGGGCGCCTTCGGTGAACTTGGAGCGCCGAGCGGCCACGAAGGCGAATTCGGCCGCGACGAAGTAGCCGTTGACGGCGATCAACGCCACGACGGCGAACAGGCCCAGCGCGGTCATTGAGCTACCGTCATCGCTGTGCGAACTCGATCGCAGAGGGTCTGTTCATGATGGTTCGAACAGACTAGCAACCACAGCAGGGATCGTGGCTCAGATCAGGCCCGGCGGAAATATCCGTCGCCGATCTCGACGGCCTCAGACCGAGCGATCATGCGGGCCAGATGCAACTCCGCGCTGCGCCGTTCAACGGGTTCCACGATCGGTGAATCCACCGTCGGCCGGTAGATGAAGCGATGCGCGACCAGATCCTCGATACGGCGCGGTTCGCGCAGGTACTCGAGCATCGCCTCATGACGGCGATGGATCACCGTATGGAACGCATCGAGGAGTTCGATGAACCGTTCACGTCCCTCCACGATGCCCTTGTGGTGGAAGGTGACGTACCAGCGGGCATCTTCATCTCGGACCCGCATCAGGCTGTCCTCGAACTGATCCAGGTCGCTCCAGACATCGCCGTAATAGGGCCCGAAGCCGGTGAGGTCGATATCGGCGAGGAAGAACACCTCCTCATCGATGCGGAACCCGCTGTGGCCGGCGGTGTGACCGGGCAGATGGACCGCCTCGACCACGACGCCGCCGAGATCGAAGCGTGCCCCATCGCCGAAACCGTTCGCATCGGGGCGCGGCGAGAAGTGGAACTCCTCGATGAGCGCCGTGGCGAAGCCCTCCATCAACGAATCCTCGAATCCATAACCGGCCAGGAGCCCCTCGAGCGACGCCGCCCCGACGACATCGTCGTGGTGGATGTGCAATCGGGCCTCGGCGAACAGTCCGTTGCCGGCCATATGGTCCTCATGGCAGTGGCTGTTGAGAACCGCGTCGATGGCCACCGGCGCCCCGCCGCGACCGACGACACTGACGGACGGATCGATGATGAGGTTCTCGGCACGGCCACGCACCACCACCGAATTTCCCGACGGATACGCTCCTCGATCCGCACCGCACAGCACGCTGACCGAATCGGTGAGACGCAGTTCCTCATCGCCCCATTCGACGACGCGTGCAGCCATCACCCGAGCCTACCGATCGGTCCTGGTGGGCTCGGCACAACGCCGCATCAGTACACGTCGAGATCGGTCGCTGCGAGTTCCGCGGCAAGACCGGTGGCGCGCTTGACCGGTCGAGAGACCGCGGCGGTGACCATCTCGGCCGAGCCGACCACCGTGATCTGCGATCGGGCGCGGGTCACCGCGGTGTAGAGCAGTTCACGCGACGCCAGACGCGAGGTCGACGGCGGCAGCACCACGATCACATGGTCGAACTCAGAACCCTGGCTCTTGTGGATGGTCATGGCATAGGCCGATTCGAGGGAATCGATCTGCAGCGGGTCAAACACCGTGATCGACTCGACCGAAGCCGGGTCACCGAACACCGCTGACAGCCGCCGGCGCATCTCGGTTCGCTCACCATCGCGGCCACCGCTGTCGACGACGGTCGTGCCGAGATCGCCGTTGAACAGACCGAGCCGATAGTCATTGGCAGTCACGAGCACCGGTTCACCCGGCAGCCACTGCCCGAATGGGACGATGCCGGTGGCGGTGATCACCCAGTTGCGGATCTGGCGGTTCCAGTGACCGACCCCGAACGGGCCACGTCGATGCGCACACAGCAACCGGGTGCGATCCAGCGAGGCCAATGCTGCGACACGGTCTCCGCCGACGGCTGCGGTGACCGCATCGGTGGCCGCACCGACCACCTCGGCACGGATCTCTGCGGCCACGGTGGGATCGAAGGCCAGATCGGTGACATTGCGATGTTCGGGGTACCGGATCCAACGGACCGAACCGGTGTCATCGGCGTCGAGGACCTCGAGTGCGCCGACACTGTCCCCCTCAGAGATCGCAGCGGCCAGGCGTCCGATTCCCGAATCAGATGAGAACCGCCGACTCGTCGTCAGCTCCACCACCCCGCCAGCGAGCACCGCCGCGAGGGAGTTGCGAGGACCATCACCACTGGATTCAGCCGCTGTCACCACATCAGCGAGCACCGTGCCGGCCTCCACACTCGCCAACTGCCCCGGATCGCCGACGATCACGAGTCGGGCACTCGGGGGGATCGCATCGAGTAATCGGGCAATGAGGGGCAGCGAGACCATCGATGCCTCGTCGAGGATCACCACATCATGGGGAAGCGGGCGGCGGCGATGGTGCGCGAACCCCCGGCGGGATCCGCCGAGGAGCCGATGGATCGTCGATGCCTCCCGGACCGCGAGACGATTGCTGAGCTCAGCGGGCAAGCGGGCGGCAGCCGCGCTGAACGCCTCGGAGAGTCGCGCTGCTGCCTTGCCGGTCGGCGCAGCGAGCGCCACCTCGAGGTGCGCTTCAGTGTCGTCATCGCCGTCTCGTCGCGCCGTCTGATCCGCACGCCACAGCAGTGCGGCCAACAGCGCCGCCACCGTGGTGGTCTTGCCGGTTCCCGGTCCTCCGGTCAACACCGTCACCGACCGTCGCAGGGCGGTGCGCACCGCATCGATCTGTTGCTCAGAACCCGGCCCGCTCAGCAATGTGCGGGCAATCTCGATGGCACCCTCATCGAACTCTGCACCCTCAGCGCTTGTCCGCTCAGATCTGGGAGCCGAGCCGCCAGTGCGGGTCGAGTCATCGCCGAGCGCGCGCATCGACTCCTCGAGCGAACCGCCGAGTCGGCGCGCCAGATTCTCCGCGACCAGACGCTCATAGGCCCAGTACCGTTGGAGCGAGAGCATGTCACCGGCGAGCACGAGCGGTCGCTGCGGATCTGGTCGACCGAAGCGTTCGGGCAACACCGAGACCAGCGGTGACGCGCCGATCATCTCCGACCATGTCTCGGTCTCAGGCCATGGCAGGGCGTCGAGGGCGTCGGGAGTGTCGACGGGCACCTCGGTCACGATGGTGGCGGCGATCTGCGCTGGCACGAACCCGGTGTGGCCGAGGCGCGGTGCGCGCGCGGCGAGCGCGACCGCGAGCTGCATCTCGGCGCGATCGTCGTCTGCGAGTTCGCATAACAGCGATGCCAGGTGCAGATCCGACGATGACAACACCCCGAGGCGGACGAACGGGCCGATGAGTTCGCGCGCCTCGTCGGACCACTGCGATCCCGACAGCCCCGGTCCGCTGCCCTGTGTTCTGCTCGGCGCGCTCATCGCTTCACCGAACCGGTCGATCCAGCGGCACCATCGGCACCGAGCACGGCATCGAGCGCGAGCACCGCGTCGGTGGCTGGTGTCCACCAGAACACCCCATGGCCCGGTTCGCCAGCAGCAGGGTCCATCCCGCGGATGAACAGATAGGCGGCCCCGCCGAGATGGACCGCGGGGTCGTAATCCACGAGACGCCACCGCAGATACCGGTGCAATGCGACGAGATAGAGCGCTGCCTGCAATGGATAGTGATGATGCACCATGGCTTCGATCAGCGCAGCTGATTGATAGGCGGCACGATGGGCGAGGCGATTGGACTTGTAATCGGCGACGAAATATCGATCGGTGTCACCGTCGCGATGGCGGAACGTGAGGTCGATCGAACCGGTCAAGCGCCCGGCGAGATCGATGGCGAACTCCCCGAGGCTGCCCGGGTCATCCGAGCCGGGCCCGACCAGATGGGCGGCCCATGGTCGAATCGGATCGTCATGGTCGAGATGATCGACGAGCACCGTTGCGAGATCCGATGCCCGGAGTCGGCCGAGTGGGAGATGGAACTCGAGTTCATCGATGCGGTCACTGCGTTGTAGGTCGGTCAACGCGAAGGAGCCGAGTGGGCCGCCGAGGGGTGTGTGCAGGGCATGGGCCAACCCGCTGCCGAGGGACGCAGCATCGATTGCGAGCGGACGGCGCGCCAGGGCCTCATCGCAGAGTCCGACGAGATGATCGGCGACGGATTCAGCGGTGAAGTCGGCCCGCTCGAGCACCTGGTGCATCAACGTGCCGAAGGTCGCTCCAGCTGGGGCGTCGGCCAACGGGGTGCCGATCGGTTCGATGACGATCGGTTCAGAACCACCCGCGATGGCCTCATCGGTGCCGCCGAGCACCGGGATGGCATCGGGGTTCGGATCATGGCGCGACGATGCGGCGCGATGCGCGGCATCGTTGACGATGGAGGTGAACGACCAGATCCGCCACGACGGTTCGAACTCGGTTCGCCATGCGCCGCTGACACCCCAGGTGGACTCGTCGGATCGTTCAGCGTGACCCCCGGCAGCGTCATCGGCGATGCCCGACGGGCGTGGTGCGGGGAGGTCGATCGGAACCGCGGCGGTCGAGATCGTGTCGGGCGCGGCGCGCACCAGTGGCTCGAGATGGGCGATGGTCAACGGCTCGATCTCCAAGCGGTGCTGCAGTAAGTCGTTGAGTGGTCGACCGCCGCTCTTGCCGCGGTCACGCCCCCACCAGATGATGCAGCGATGCCGGGCACGCGTCAAGGCCACATAGAGCAGTCGACGGGCCTCCGCAGCCTGCTCAGCGGTGGCGGCTGAGCGCAGGCCTTGATTGCGCGACGCTTCGTATCCGGCGATCCAGCTGCCGTCGAGACAGCGTTGGCCATCGATGACCGCATGGGGAATCGATGAGCCCCCGCCGCTCCCCGTCCACAGGAACGGCACCAGCACCACCGGGAATTCGAGCCCCTTGGCGCCGTGGATCGTCATGACCTGGACCGCATCGTCATCGCGATCGATGCGGCGTTCGGTCAGCTCACCGAGGCTCCGGTCTTCCTCGGCAGTTCGCTCTGCGGTGGCGAGCACCGTGAGCAGTGCAGCCGGTGACCGCGAGGTGGTCAGACTCTGGAGCAGCTCAGCCACATGATCGAGATCGGTCAGATCCCGCTCACCGCCCGCCCGGCCGAGGACGCGCCGGCTCAATCCGCCGGCGCGTGCCGCCGCGAGGAGTGCCGGAATGCCACCACGTCGCAATTCGGACCGCCAACGGCGCAGTGTGTCATGCAGTTCGAGGGCATCAGCATCTGAGAAGTCGGCCAGGCGCGCCGGCGAGATCCCGAGGAACCATCCGAGCGCAGCAGCACGGGCTGGACCGATGGCTCCCGGACGATCGAGGGCTCGCAGCAGGATCTGCCACTGCTGTGTCGCTGCACTCTTGAGCACACTGCCCCCCGACGACGATGCGGCCGGGATGCCGACGCCGGACAGCAACTCGGTGATCATCCGGCCATCAGCATTCGATCTGGTCAAAATCGCGATGTCGCGGGCTTCGATGGCTCGTTCACGATCACCTGACACCACGACCATGTCGCCACCGAGCAGCCCCTGGACCACACCGACCAGATCGCGCCGCACCGCGCGTTTGGTCTGATCCGCCGACGGCGCCTGATCATCACCGGTGTCGATGACGCGTATCTGCACGGCGGTGCCGTCATCGCCAGCCAGTCCGGACTCCTCATGGCCGTCCGCAGCGCTCACCGGGGTGAACACCACCTCCGGCGACCCGAACTCGAAGTTCTCCATGAGTGCTTCGAGGCCCTCGAGCAACGGAGCATCAGAACGCCAGTTGGTGCTCAAGGTGAGCACCTCATCCGCGGTGGCGACCGCATCGAGATAGGCGGTGATCTCAGCGGATCGGAAGCGATAGATCGACTGTTTCGGATCACCGACGATCACCACCGCACGGTGGCTGTCGTCGGACTCGTCACCGTCGGGTGTCTCGACCTCATCGGTCACGCCGGTATCGGGAGCCGGGTCGATGAAGGCCCGCCTGAAGATCTCCCACTGCACCTGATCGGTGTCTTGGAACTCATCGATCAACACGATGCGGAAACGGTCGCGCAGCGAGCGGATCACCATCGCGGCCTCGGGGCCCGCCAGCAGGTCCCGGGTCTCGCTGAGCAATGAGTCAAAGGTCCGCTCAGCGCGCGCCACACGACGCTCGAGGACTTCGGCCACGGCGAGTTCGGCGACCTCCACCACCTGCTCGGTGTGGACGACCGACTCGAGCTGACTCGACCTGAGCTCGGCATGATCGCGGTCCACATAGGCACCGACGAGACGCGCCGTCGGCATCGTGAGCAGCTGCGATGCACCCTGGATGAGACGGTCCGGTCGGAGTTCGAGATCGGGAGCCTCGGCGACGGCTGCGAGGGCCACATCACCGGTGGCTTCGGCGACCTGTGCAGCACCACTGGTGACGATCCGCGCCTCGGACCCGCGACCGGCGAGCACCCGGGTGCAAAAGCCGTGGATCGTCGAGATGGTCGCCGTGTCGAATTCGGCGAGCGCGCGCCGCAATGCATCTCGACGAACGATGAGTTGGTCTGGTGAGGTGTCAGCGATGGCGGTCACGACCGGATCATCGACCCCTGGTGCGGTGCCGGCGATCAGGCCATCGAGGTGTGTTGCCGTCTCAGAGATCCGATCGCGCAGACGGCCGCGCAGCTCGATGGTGGCGGCCTCGGTGAAGGTCACCAAGCACAACTGCGAGGCCGATACCTGACCCTCGGCGATGAAGCGGGTGGCCAGGGCGGTCAGCGCATAGGTCTTGCCGGTCCCGGCACTGGCCTCGAGTGCGACGACACCAGCGGGCAACGCTCCAGCGGCCGAGAACTCCCGGCGCCGCGGCTCAGCCGCGTTCATCGACGCCCCCGATCGGAGTCACCGGCATCGGCGTCATCGATGATCTCGACCGAATCGGCGAAGGTCCCCCACAGATGCTGCGCCCAACGTTCGAGACGCGACGGGGAGTTCCCCCACGATGGACCGACCTCATCGGGGCGTGGTTCCCATTCAGCGATCTCGGCATAGTCCGCATCGCCGAGCGCGAACCGAATCCACTCATCGTCGCCCTCGCCGAAGCCCGTGTACTTCCTCCACTGGCCTGCTCCGTTCCACAGGCCCTTGTCGAACACCGCCTCGGTGGTCCGCGCGAAGGCTGGGATGAGCTGTCGCGATGCCCGATGGTGGACATCGATCAACAGCTCGAGATCTGCAGTGGCCCGGTCGGGGTCGACGAGGCGCAGTGTCTCGACCCGCAGATCCTTGTTGTAGGAGATGCTGACCGCTCGCCAGTTGCGTTCCGGGTCGGTGCACTGCAGCGCCAACAACTGCAGCCAGAGCGCCAGTTTGTGCTCAGCTCGGAACTCGCCGCCTCGGATCATGGCGAGCACCGAGGAGTCACCAAGCGTCGAGAACTGGTGGACCGGGCCGACGAGGCCCTCGAGCCGGATGCCGCCCACCCGGCAGTCGATCGGAACCTGTTCACCCGCAACAGCAATGACCTCAGGACAGTACTGCAGGACGAGATCGACGAGATCTTGGGTCTGGGCCTCCCAGGTGTCGAGGATCTGCTCGCCGAAGCCCAGCGGCGGCACGGCACCCGAGCGCTGCAGCACCGTCCGCCACCGGTAACGCTCCGCTTGATCCCATGAGACTCGTGCTGCGTCGAGGTCATCGAACCCGGCGACGGCGGAGCGCGCCACCGCGAGGCGTCGAAACAACAGACCGGTGCGCTGGATGGTCGCGGTGAGCGCGCTCGCCTCCAGAGCGATCAGGTCATCGCCTCCGTCCCGGTCGGAACGCACCGAGACGCCGAGGCGACCCGACAGCAGGGTGCGGATCGGCCGTCGCAGGGTTTGTTCGATATCGGAGATCGCAACTCGATCGATCACTTCAGCACCCACGTCGATGTCGAGCACGGATGGATCACCATCGGCGAGGCGATGGGTGGCGGCTGCGAGGGCCGCCTCATCGAAACTCCACGGCCCGTCCACACCGAGAGCGCCGGGCACGAAGTTCGATGCCGACCACCCATGGCGCGGCTGATCGACCGCGATCAGGTCGCGGCCGCGACGTCGGTCGGCATCGGTGATCGAGGCGTCGATGAGATCGAGGAACTCCATCACCGGGACCGCCGGCGCGAGTTCTTTGTTATCGCGCACCTCGAACCCCGAAGATGTCAGGATCAGGCGCTCACCGGTGACGGAGATGGCGTCGAGCAACTGGGCGCGGAACTCAGAGCGCGCATCGCGATCACCCACACATGGGACTGTGGCGGTGAGATCATCTGCCGGCGCAATCGAACTGCCCAGGTCACCGTCGAGGCCGATGATGCAGATCACCCGATGAGCGACACCGCGTTGCGCGGTCAGCGATGACACCGTCACCGCCCCGGTGCCGAACCGGACCCGACCCGGACTGCCGGCGAGACGGCCGGCGAACAATCGGGCGATCTCGTTCGGATCGAAGCGTTCCCAGCCTTCGTCCCCGCCGGCATCCCCGTCGGCAGCCCCGTCGGCATCGTGATCGGTGCCGGTCGTATCCGACACCCAGGTCGGCCGGGCCTCATCGACGAACGAGCCGATGAGATCGTCGAACTGATTCCACTGCCAGACATCGTCGTCGGCCAACTGACACAACGCACCGATCACCTCGCGCAGTCGCTCTGCCCAGCCCATCACGCTGATCGGTTCGGACTCGATGAGGGCACGTAGGAGCTCCAGGGTCTGGAGCGCATCAGCCAGTGCGCCGAACGCGTCGAGATCATCACCTTCGAGTGAACCCGTCGGTGGTGTCTCACCCGGGCCGAAGCTCACCTCGAATCCCTCGGGTGCGAGATCGGCATCGACCAGTGCAGCACCGACTGCCAACTGCTCGAGACCAGACCGCCAGGAATGCGCCACGACCCCATCAGGAAGTCCGAAACGTCGTTGGCTCTCACCATCGAGACCCCAGGCCGTGTTGGTCTCTTCGACCCATTCACCGATCCGGCCGACCTGTTCGTCGGTGAGGCCGAAGCGCTGCTGCACCGGGACCAAGGAGAACAACTCGAGGACATCACTGGCCCGGAACCGACCATCGATCAGCTCGAGGACCGCTGAAACCACCGACATCAGCGGGGTGTCGCTGCGCAGGGAGCGATCCGCCAGCCGAACGGGAAGACGCGCCACACCATGGTCGGGATCGCCCGCGAAAGCGGCTTCGATCACCGGTGCGAACGCCACCGGATCAGGACACAGCACGGCGATCTCGCGCGGCTGGTACTGCGGCGCCCCATCGTCATCGACGATTTGCAACAGATGCAACAGCGCATCTCGCAACACCTCGGCCTGCCGGGCGACCCCATGGCAGCGATACCAGCGGATGCTGTCATCGCTGCGATCGAGCACCACCGGCTCGGTCGGATTCGTGTCGCTGCGGAGGTGCTCTCGGATCACCTCGAGCGCAGTGCGGGGTTCGGTCTGTTCGGCGGCGAGCACATCGGGCCTCGTGTCGCCATGAGCGCTGAGCAGCCGATTGATCAGCAGATACTGCGCCTCGCGCGGACCACGGGCCCACGTCGAGGCCAGCCGATGCTCGCAGGCGCTCGCTGAGAGGTCGTCGGCTCGCGGGATCGGGAACACCACCGAGTCGTCACGGCGGGCCATGAGCCGGTCCCAGACCACCGCCGACCACACCGGGACGAACAGGTGCACCTCGATCTGGGTTGCCAGCGCGGCGAGCACATCGAGATGTGGTGGCGGCAGGCTGGCGAGACCATAGGA
The DNA here is from genome assembly GCA_007117775.1 of Ilumatobacteraceae bacterium. GTDB lineage: Bacteria > Actinomycetota > Acidimicrobiia > Acidimicrobiales > Ilumatobacteraceae > CSBr16-110. The sequence goes on along the minus strand of SKFX01000061.1, from coordinate 4,927 downwards.
CATCACCCGCTCGCCCAGATCGGGCCGCAGACGACCGGCGCGCAGATCCAAGATCGCGGATTCGACCAGCGTGGGCGCGCTCGGTGCTCCGAGCAGACCCACCAGATCGCGCCAGAGATGCGGTTGCCAACGGTGGTGCTCGGGCAGCGGTCGGCCGAGGGCATCGACATCGCGATCGCGTTCCCATGCCCGCAACATCTCGCGCCGATGCACGCTGTATCGATCGAACAGATCCGCGATCATGCGACAACGCGCCAGATCCGGTGGGGTCGATTCACCATGTCCGAGGACATGATGCACCGCCCACATGAGCCGGTTCACCTCCCAGCGCTGATCACCGGTCTCGGCAAGTGCCCGTCGGATGAGGCTGCCGGGGAACATGAACTGCAGATTGGCGGCGATCCCGTTCCCGCCGTCGTCGGTTGCACCGAGACGCTGTGACAGATGCTCGATGAGCGAGGTTCGCACACCATCGCCGGGCACCGTGATGATCTCGCGCGCGAAGGGATCGGTGGGCGATTCCGCCAACCGCTCTGCGAGCGCGTCCGCCAAGGCAGCGGGAGACTCTGAGACCGTCACAGCCAAGGCCATCTCGCCACCGTACCCAAGCGGTGTGACATGGCTTCGAACCTCGCAGGAGAGATGTCACCAATCGATGCTGTGATGTCAGCGTCGACCATCGGGGACGATATGGTCGGCCTGCGGGCGCGGATGCGATATCGGGCGGACGGTATCGACGGGCATCGGACACCGGCCGCGGCGGAGGCAACCATGAGGCCCACCTCAGCGCACACCCCAGCACGGCTCATTCGACAACGACACCGGGCTCGGCGTCATCACAGGAACCGCTGCCGCCGACCCGCTGCGACCTCGGCACTCTCGCGAGCAGTCCTCACCGCCTCGATCGTGCTCTCGGCTGGCATCTCAGTCGCCCTGCCGACCACCACACCGGTCATCGCCGAGGGTGGTGGTGACCTGAATCCTGACCGGATCGAGGCCTGGGTGGCGACACAACCCGGTGGTGGGATCACCCCGGCCGGCCCGAGCTGCGATGCGTGGAGGCTGATGGTCCGAGACGAGAACAGTCCGGCATGGGACACCGCCCTCGACAGCCGCATCGAGGACGACGGGATCGTGGCGCGCCTGTATGTCCGGCGTTGCACCGGGCGATACCAACTGGCATGGATCCGCGTGGAGACACCCGAGTCCCTAGCACGCACCGTGGTGCGCGAACTCACCGACCAGAGCAGTGGAGTCCTGCCGACCCCCGAACTGCACCTGGCACCGGCACGGCTCGCTGTGGTCAATCTCGCAACCTGGTTGGCGGTGAAGGATCCGGCGGAGATCTCGATCACCGCTGCGGTGCCCGGACTGTCGATGACGGTGACCGCATGGGTTGAGTCCACCATGTTCGACATCATCGCTGCCGATATCGACACACCAGCCGCCGGGAAAACCACGACGACCGTCGAATGCCCCGGCACCGGCGTGATCTGGGAGCGATCGCTGGCCGATGACACCGCCCGCTGCACCCATACCTTCACCACTGCATCGCCCACACCGGCGACGGTGTCGGCATCGCTGATCTGGCGCGGTGAGTGGCGAGCGAGCACCGGGGCACGCGGCGATCTCGGCACCATCCGCGGCCGGCCGGGCCAGATCGAGTTGCCGGTGGTTGAGATCGTCACCGTCGGCCGACGCTGAACCCGATCGACCACACCGTCAGCATCGCCCGATGATCAGGTCTCGTCGTCAGGTCTCGTCGACGATGGCCTGTGATTCGCGGATCGCTCCGGAGAAGATGCCCTTGGCCATGAGCGATAACTCGGTGCGCCGACGGGCGCGATAGACCTCGGCGCGGACCTCATGGGCGGCGCGATCGTCGGGATCGGCCTGTACGACCATCTCGATCAGATGGCAGGCCACGCGCAGATCACCCTCGTCGACGAGACGTTGGGCACGCTCGGCCATCGCGATGGGACCACCGGCGAGGTTCACCATCTCGCGGGCGAGATCGGCGCGCGGTGCCGGCTTCAGCCAGGCCGGATCCTGATCCCACCATCCCCCGTACAGCCGCCAGATGTTGCGGACCACGAATTCGGGTTCGTCATAGACCGGTGCGAGCCACGGCCGGGCCAACAACTCATCGGGCACGGTGACCTCAGCGACGATCTGATGCAGCGGCATCCCGACATTCATGCGTTCGAGGGTCTCGGTGACCAAGAACTCGAGCACGCCGGCGACATCGCCGAGGACCTCGTCGATGGCGGCACGGCCCCGGATCGCAAGACCGTGGGCCGGTAACAGCAACTCGGCACCATAGGACTGCATCTCGCGCAGCGCGGCGGCCCACTCCGCCGGATAGCGCTGCACCTTCTGTGGGTTGCCGGCATTGGGGAACACCCAGCACACGAAGTCACCGGTGATCAGTGCACGCCGCTCGGGCACCCAGGTCCACAGATGATCATCGGTCTCGCCGCGAGCGTGATGCATCTCGAAGGTGTGGTCCCCGACCACCAGGCGTGACCGCACCGAGACCGTCCGGGTCGGCGCCAGGGTGTCGTCACCGAGGAAATCGGGCATCGGTTCATCGCCTGACACCACCGCGCCGGCGGGGCGGCCACCGAACTGACGCTGGTTGATCACGGTGTTGTACCCCGAGGTGCGCCGATACCGATCGAAGCGATCCGCAACGGCCTCATGGGCGGTCACCTCGGGAAGGCGGTGGCCCCGATCGCGTGCATCGGCCGCCAACGCTGCGGACCCGCCGACATGGTCGACATGACCATGGGTGTAGACCAGATCGCTGATCGGCGCCGTTCTCCATGAACGCAGGGCCTCGGTGACCGCAGCACCGGTGAGAGCGCTGCTGGCATCGAAACAGACCAGGGACTCACCGGAGTCGAAGGCATACAGATGTGAGAACGACTCGACCACCGCAAGTCCGTCATCGAGTTCGCTCAGGGTGTTGGAGGTGCGATTGGTGGGCTCATCGGCTGCTCTGGCGGCGATGACGCGCGCTGAGAGTTCGAGAGGATCGGGTGTCTTCACCTGGGTGGGGTCCACCGGTTTCATATGCAGGCTCATCATCATCTCCCCGACCCGTCGGATGTGATCCGGCGACGGCTCGCCATGACACTAGACCGTCAACGATCGCTGCGGCAGGTGCCCGATGATCAGTCGACCGCCGCGGTCACCGTCGGTCGGGCCTCGATGGCGATCGGTCGACCGCGGACACCGAAGGCGCTGCCGATCAGCAGCCGGCCGATCACCACCAGGGTCACCATCGCCACAGCCGCTGAGGTGTACGCCGCAGCACGACCCCAGATCTCGTAGATCAACCCACCGAGGGTGGAAACCACACCGGCGGTGAGCACCTGGACCCCACCGAGCACACCTTGGGCGCCGGCCTGACGTTCGGGCGGGACCACCATCCCGACCGCCACCCCGGTGCTCGCCATGGTCAATCCGTCGTTCACCGAGTGGAACAACGCCACCACGAACATCGCGATCGCCGTCGGCACCCAACCATAGGCCGCCATGAACGCGGCACCACCCAATAAACCCACGGTGGCCACACGGAACGGGCCGACGCGCTGCGCGAGACGTCCGCCGGTGGCCGCCAGGACGATGAGCGGCAGCGCGAACACCGAGATGCCGAGACTGGTCAGCCACCGTCCACCGTCCAAATCCGAGAGTGCGACCGCCCACAGTGCATCGAACACTCCGATCATCAACCATGCGGTGGAGCCGAGGATCACTGCGCCGGCGAAGGGTCGAATGGCCAACAGGTCGAAGGCGAAGCGCTGGGTGGGAGCGCTGCCCGGATCGGTCTCGACGACGCGTTGGCGCCAGGCGAACGGGGTGATGATGACCGTGCCGGCCGCGATGATCACAAATGGTGCGGGGATCCCGAGACTCTCCACGGTCAGCGCCGACACGATCGGGCCGACGGCGAAGCCGCCGACATCAATCGCGAGGAGTCGCCCGAGGTTCTGGCCGAGGTGATCCGGATCGGCGAGGATCACGATGCGGCGGACCGCCGGCATCGCCATCCCGACGCCGATACCCATCACAATCCTGCCGAGCAGCAGCGGCAGGAACTCGGTTGCGATCGCCATCATGATCAGACCGACGACATTGAGCGCCATGCCGGCGAAGAGCACCAGGCGCGCCCGGCCGCGATCGGCGATCGGAGCGAGGACCACTTGGGCCACGAACCCGGACAGGAACCCGACACCGATAACGAGTCCGAGCGCCCCCTCCCCGATGCCGTATTCGTTGCGGTAGTCGTCGAGCATCGTGAACAACACGCCGTAGCCCGCCGCCAGACAGGCGACAAGAGGGCCGAAGGTCAACAGCACCGAGCGATTGGGCACGGGCGATGACGCTACCGAACCAAGCGGGCGAGTCCGCTGATCACGGCTCGACGATGTGGAAGTTGGTCGCGAAGGTGTCGATCACGCCGAGCAACCATGCCAGCGAGTCGCGGCCACCGGCCGGGCCGAAGGACTCGATCCGGTCGTCTTCGAGGTCGATCGTGCCGTCGATGAGACCCGACAGTACGGCGCGCTCGAGGCGCAGACCCGGCTCGGAGGGGTCCGGCACCGAGGCGTCGGTTCGGATCTCGGTTGTGTGCAGGGTCCGGTTCGACACCGCCACCCGCCACCGCTCGGCGCGATCGCTGAAGTCCAGTACCACCGCCGGCGGCGGATCGGCTGCGTCCTCGGCGCGCAGACGGACTGCGATCGAGTCGAACAGTTGCCGGGTGGTGAGCGCGGCGACGAATCCCCCGGCGCGCACCGGCTCGGCCGGCATGGTGCCGTGGCGGAGTTCCTGGGCGCCGGTGAGATAGGCATTGCGGAACGTTGCCGACTCGCTGCGGTATCCGAGCTGTTCGAGCACATCGGCTTGTAATGAACGCGCT
>SKFX01000089.1 GCA_007117775.1 Ilumatobacteraceae bacterium | reverse complement strand
CCGGCGCCCATCTGCGCCGGGCGTGTGCAGCGATCGCTCTGGTGCTCGGCGTCCTGGGCGCTTCGAGCGTCGCGGCGCCAGCGGTGTCTGCTGAAGAGACCAATCGCTTCCATCGCTCGTCGTCACCTGAGATCGCCGAGGCCGCCCGATCGGCCATCGAGGCCCATGAGATGTGGGAGCACAGCGGTCGGGCGACGGTCTACCGGGAATACCTTCATCAGCTCGGCCATGTCGCACAGCTCGCAGCGGCGGACCTGGACCTCGACGCTGGCGATGTGGAGCAGGCCTGGGCCGCAACCGAACCCCGCAAGCAGCGTGCGCTGTTGACAGCGCTGACCCAGCTCGGTGTGCCCTATGAGTCCATGGCCTCCAAGCCCGGCGAGGGTTTCGACTGTTCCGGACTGCTGCTGTACGCCTGGTCGCAGGCCGGTGTGCAATTGCCGCGCTCGAGCGGTGATCAGATCCGTGCCGCCACCTCCCTCGGTCGAGATGAGGCCAAGGCCGGCGACTTCGCGTACTACCCGGGCCACATGATGATGTATCTCGGTGTCGACGACGCCGTCGTGCATTCGCCCAATTCGGGCAATCTGGTCGAGATCCGTTTCGTCAGCCGATCGCTTCACTACGGCGACCCGCTCAGCGCCTGATCCTGTGCTCGGGGGACCGAGCGCGCCGGGTCAGGAGTGGATCGCACCATCGATACTGCGCAGCGGCGCCGCACTGCGTCCGGTGCGCTCGGCGATGATCTCGGCGCAGATTGAGATCGCTGTCTCCTCTGGTGTTCGACCACCGAGATCGAGACCGATCGGCGACATCAACCGGTCGAGTTGCTCCGGTTTGTCGATCCCGACCTCGGCGAGACGTTCCAAGCGTGTGTGGTGGGTGCGGCGGCTCCCCATCACCCCGATGTAGCCGACGCGGGTGGCAAGGGCACCCTCGATGGCGGGCACATCGAACTTCGGGTCGTGGGTGAGGATGCAGACCGCATCGCGCGATCCGAGACCGGCTCCGTGCTCTTCGAAGACCGGCCCGGGCCAACTGACGCGCACTTCATCGGCCATCGGGAAGCGTCGGCGGGTGGCGAAGATCTCACGCGCATCACAGACCATGACCCGGTACCCGAGGACCTTGGCCACACGGGCCAGGGCGGCGGTGAAATCCACCGCTCCGAAGATCAGCATCTGCGGTGGTGGCGCCCAGGTCTCGATGAACACCGTGACGAGCGCACTCTCACCGAGATCCTCTGGGGTGGTCTGGCCCTCGGGGCCATAGCGGCGGACCCCGCTGCGGCCGGCCTCGAGTTCAGCGAGGCTGTCGCGGGCTGCGACCCGGTCCAATTCGCCGTGGCCGAGACTGCCGGTGACCGAACCGGGCGTGACGAGGAGTTTGGAACCCAGACCCGGGCCGTCGACCACGGTGACGAGCGCCACGGGTTCCTCGGCGCGCAGGCGCTCGGCGAGATCGTCATAGACGCTCACCAGTCCAACTCCTCGATGAACAGCCGGATCGTGCCACCGCAGGTGAGACCGACGGCGAACGCCTCATCGTCGGAGTAGCCGAAGGTGATGATCCCGGCCGGGCGCTCACCGTTCAAGATGCCGAGCGCCTCGGTGACGACGGCCCCCTCGACACATCCGCCACTCACGCTGCCCACGACCTCGCCCTCGGCGCTGACGGCCATCGCCGCGCCGATATCGCGTGGGCCGGAACCGTCGATGTCGACGACGCGCGCCAGCGCCACCCGGGTCCCTGAATGGCGCCAGCGGTCCAGTTCGTCGAGCAGTTCCCTCATCGTGCACTCCTGTCGTCAGCGGTGATCACCCGACACAGTTCCTCCATGGCTTCGATCGAATGCCCTTCGACGAACGAGTCGACATGGGGGAGTGCCGCAGCCATTCCCCGTGCCAGCGGTGCGTATCCGGGTGTCACCTTCAGCGGATTGACCCAGACCACACGATACGCGACCCGCCCGAGGCGCTGCATCTGCTCGGCGAGCACCTCTGGATCGCCGCGGTCCCATCCATCGGACAGGATCACCACGATGGCACCCCGAGCCATCCCGCGCTGGCCCCAGCGGTCATTGAACACGCGCAGGCCCTCGCCGAGTCGGGTCCCCCCGCTCCAGTCCTCGACGCGGGACGCCGCGGCGCGCAATGCGGTGTCGGGATCACGGCTCTTGAGTTCGCGCGTCAGCCGAGTGAGTCGTGTTCCGAGCGAGAAGGCCTCGACACGCTGGCGTCCGGCCACCGCCGCGTGCACGAATCGCACGAGGCCGCGCGCATAGGGCTCCATGGATCCGCTGACATCGAGCAAGAGCACGAGCCGCCGTGATCGGGTGGCAGGCTCGCGCCAATGCCGTCTCGCCGGTTCACCACCGGCGCGCAGCGACGCCCGCACGGTGCGGCGCAGATCAGGCCGGCTGGTGGTCCGCGGGCTCGGACACAGCCGCAGCGAGCGGCGCGGTGAGCCCACGAGGCGCAGTCGGGTCATGAGCGTTTGGGCCTGATGCAGCTCGTCGTCGGTGTACTCGGCGAAGTCCTTGTGGCGCAGCACCTCCACTGCGCTGAAGCGCAACTCGAGTTGGGGATCGTCGCTCGGTTCGCCCTCGCCGCCATCGCCGGTCTCATCGTCGACGGCGAGGGTGATGCGCATCGGTGGCGGCTCCTCGACGCCATCGGTGGACTCGAGGTGCTCGAAGAACGCCCGGAACGCCCGATCGAAGACCTCGCGGTCCTCGGGGCGATGCACGAGTGTCGACATCGCCGCCCAATACACCGGCTCGCGGCGTTCCACGCCCACAGCCCCGAGGGCCTCGCCGAAGGACAGCGTCGATGAGATCGGCACTTTGATGCCGGTGCCGCGCAGCACCCGGGAGAATGCCACGGCAATCCGGCTGAGGTCATTGGGTGCGGTCTCAGTGTGCATCGTCTCTGTGGCGGTCGTCTCGGTGCTGATCGTCTCGGTATTGATCGTTTCGGTATTGATCGTTTCGGTGTTCATCGCGCCATCCCCCACGGCCCTGCCCGGTCATGGTGCGAACCCCTGTTCGCGGCCGATGGATGCGAGGCACATTCGATCCCGCCTAGGTGGGCGAGGCCCCGCTGCGCTCACCGCTGCGGTTCATGGCCTGGCGGATGATGTCGCCGAACCCGTGCTCCTCGACGCGCTGGTGGTCCTCGCGGTATTTCAGCACCGTGCCGAGCGTGGTGGCAATACTGCGCTCATCGAGATCGAGCACCCCGAGGCGGCCGAGCGCGTTGGCCCAGTCGATGGTCTCGGCCACACCGGGTGGTTTGTAGAGGTTCATGGAGCGCATCGCCTCGACGGCTGCGGCCACCTGGCCGGCGAGACGTTCATCGACATCGGGGACCCGCAACTTCACGATCGCGACCTCGCGGGCCAGATCGGGATGCTCCACCCAGTGGTAGAGGCATCGGCGCTTGAGCGCGTCGTGGACGTCTCGGGTCCGATTCGAGGTCAGGATCACCAGCGGTGGCCGGCTGGCCTGTATGACACCGAGTTCGGGGATCGTGATCTGGAAGTCCGACAGTACCTCGAGCAGATAGGCCTCGAACTCGTCATCGGCGCGGTCGATCTCATCGATCAGCAGCACCGGCGGCGGCCCGTCGCGCTGATCGATGGCGCGCAGCAGCGCCCGCTTCACCAAGAATCGCTCGTGGTAGAGGTCGGCCTCGAGGTCGTCGCTCGATTTGGTCTGGGTCTCCCCGGTGGCTTCCGCGGCGCGCAGATGCAGCAACTGGCGCGAATAGTCCCAGTCGTAGACCGCCTGGGCGATATCGATGCCCTCGTAGCACTGCAGTCTGATGAGCTCGCCGCCGGTCCACGCCGACAGCACCTTCGCCAGTTCGGTCTTGCCGACACCGGCCTCACCCTCGAGCATGAGCGGCCGCTTGAGCGACATCGCCAGGAACACCGCCGTGGCGAGTCCGTCATCTGGCAGATAGCCATGGTCGGTGAGGGCCTGGGCGACATCCTGCGGGCTGTTCGGGGTCACGGCTCCACGCTAATGCCTTGAGAGGCGTCGCTGTTCTACGGTGGGCGCATGGATCTTGGTATCAGAGGCCGACGCGCCGCGGTCGGAGGTGGCTCAGCAGGCCTCGGAGCAGCCACTGCGGCTGCGCTGGTGGCCGAGGGGGTCGAGGTGGTGATCTGCGGGCGAGATGAGACCCGACTCGCTGCGATGGCCGAACGCATCGGCTGTGCGTGGGTGGTGGCCGATCTCGCCGACGCGCCCGGCGCCGAGTCCTTCATCGCTGCGGCCACCGAACGCCTCGGCGGTCTCGACATCGTCGTGGCCAACGCCGGTGGTCCTCCGGCAGGGAACTTCGAGTCCACCCCGCTGGATGCGTATCGTTCGGCGATCGACATGAATCTGATGTCGGTGGTGGCGATGTGCAAGGCCGCGGTCCCGGCCATGCAGGCCGCCGGCTGGGGCCGGGTGGTGGCGATCACCTCGATCTCGGTCCGCCAGCCGATCGCGGAGTTGATCCTGTCGAATACGGCGCGCGCCGGGGTGACCGGGTTCCTCAAGACCCTGGCGCGCGAGGTGGCCGCCGATGGTGTGACGGTGAACACCGTGCAGCCCGGCCTGCATCGCACGGCGCGCGTCGAGGAGATCTACAGCGCCGACGCGCTGGCCCAGATGCCCGTCGGCGATGCCGACGATTTCGGGGCGATCGTGGCGTTCTTGTGCTCAGAACAGGCGCGTTTCACCACCGGCGCCCATCTCAATGTCGACGGCGGCGCCTACGCCGGCCTGCTGTGAAGTGATTCGGCGCTCAGACGCGACGATCTCGGGTCGCTGAGACGCTCAGGATCCCGATGCGGCCTCGAGGGCGCGACGGGTGAGCACCTTGGCCAGATGGGTGCGGTAGTCCACACTGGCGTTCAGATCACCCTGTGGTTCGGCCTCGGCCGCCGCGAGCTCGGCGGCATCGGCGATCGATGCCCCGCCGGCGAGGGCGTCGGCGGTGCTGGTGGCCAGCACCGGGACCGTACCCATGTTGACGAGGCCGATCCCAGCCGAACCGTTGTT
>SKFX01000224.1 GCA_007117775.1 Ilumatobacteraceae bacterium | reverse complement strand
TGTGCGCCCTCAGCGGGCGATGATCGCGACCGCGGTGATGATGAGCCCCGCGACGGTCACCACCGCGGCGAACGCGGTCGGGAACCACGATGGATAGCGACGTTGGTTCGGTGCGAGCACCACCGCACCGACGAGCGCACCCACGACCACACCGCCGAGGTGGCCGCCGATGGAGATCCCCGGAATCGCGAAGGTGATGAACAGGTTGAGCAGCAGCAGCGTCCCGATCCCGGTGGCGAACGGGTTCACTCCCCGCAGTCGATAGCCGACGAATGCCGCACCCATCAGCCCGAACACCGCGCCGGAGGCGCCGCCGTGGAAGCCGCTGGGCTGCAGGATCATCGCCCCGGCCGAACCGCCGACGAGGGACGCGAAGTACAACAGGGTGAACCGGACCCGGCCGATCGCCGGCTCGATCATCTGGCCCAACAGGTACAGCAGGTACATGTTGAACGCGATGTGGATCAGGCCGAAGTGGACGAAACCTGAGGTGATGACCCGGTACCACTCGCCCGGTCCGGCGAGGTAGGGGCCATCAGTGAATTGGAACAGCACACCACGATCGATGATGTCGGCGCTCAATCCGAGCTGTGCCTGGCCTTTGGTGATTCCGCGCGACATCAGACTCGACGGGTTCTGGAGTGTGACCCAGACGAACACGGCCAGGTTGGCTGCCATCAGCGACTTGGTGATCAACAGCGGCTGGCGCGCGCTCCAGTTGCGAGCTCGGGTCGATGCCGCGGGTCGGGCGGCGCGCAGACAGTCAACACAGTTGCTGCCGACGGGCGCTTGGACCAGACAGTCGTTGCACGCGTACTTCCCGCAGCGGGTGCAGCGCCGTTCGGTGGGTCGTTGGGTGTGACGGAAACACCTGTGGCCCCTCTGGGGCGATGGGGCCGGGCCCGGCGCTGGCGGCGGGGGTGGGGGAGGTGGCGGTGGCAGCGGCATCGGGAGTCAGTCAGGGACGGTTCCGGGCTCTATGTCGTGATGGGCGGCCTCGGCCAGTGCTCGCAGGTAGGTCCAGGCGAACATCCCGGTGTCGTGGCCGTCGCTCCAGCGGATCGAGATCGCCCAATTACCGTGCAGTTCGGCATCGATCACGGTGATGGATTCGCCGTTGAAGGCGGCACGGCCCTGCTCGCGGGCGCCATGGCATCCGGCACAGGGGCACATCTGTCGCAGCTGGACCAGATCGAAACGCGCGCCGAGTCCGTCGTCGAACACCACCGTGACAGCCTGCTCACGGTCGACTTCGATCTCGGTCACCTGCACCTGAGCGCTGTGTTCATCGCTCATTGCGGACCGTATCGCTCCGGAGCTGCAGCTGCGTTCATCGCCATCAGGGTACCGAGGCCGGGCGTGCGACGCCTCGTCAGCGTTGGTAGGTGCCGAGTGAGATCGCCGAGGTGATGGTGGTCGCGGCGATTCGATCCAGGGTCCCCGCCAGGCCGATCGCGTCCAACTCAGCCGGATCCCCCAAGGGTTCGGAGAGCGCGACGAGGCTGAACCGCAGGTCCATGGCATCTCCTTCGGGTGGACACGGTGGTGTCCAGCCGGGTTCACCGAAGGCGTTCATCATGAACCCAGCACCCTCGGGGATCCCGCCCTCGGAGATCGTGCGGGTCGCCGGGTCGATCCCCACGATCATCCAGTGGATGGGGTCGTCGGGGTCGAGTGGCGCCATCACGCGCATCGCGATATCAACATCGGTGCCATCACGATCGGTCACATCGCTCGCCACCATCACCAACTCGGCGGTTGCCGGCGGGGGTGACGACCACGTCAGCAGAGGTGACACTGCGGATCCATCACAGCCATATCGGGTGTCGATCGTCCCGGCCTCGATCCAGGGTGCGTACAACTCGATGATATCGGCCGTCGGGATGGTGTCGAGATCGGCATCGACGGGCAGATCGACGGGAATTTCCCCGTTCTCGACGAGATCGAGTTCGACGGGAGCATCGGCCGGTGGTGGTGGGGCCGGTTCGGTCGGCGGGCGCAAGGTGCGGCCGTCACCGGTGGCGCACGCGCTCAGCGACACCGCTATCGCCGCCGCCCATATCGCCAGCGGTCGTCGGCGGGAGGTCATGGCATTCAGCGTAGCGATAGTCTGAGGGGCGTGTCCGACCGCCCGACCATCCTGACGGTGCATGCCCACCCCGATGACGAGGCGTCCAAGGGGGCTCCGACACTGGCCAAATACGCTGCTGCCGGTGCCCAGACGATCCTGGTGTGCTGTACCGGTGGTGAGGAGGGTGATCTGCAGAATCCTTCGCTTCGAGAACCCGGCCAGGCGTTCTATGGTCTCACTCCGGAGGAGGAACGCGAACTCGTCGCTCAGATGCGGATGTCAGAACTGCGGGCCTCAGCCGAGGTGATCGGCTTCGATGAGGTGGTGATGCTCGGTTACCGCGATTCGGGGATGCCGGGCGCCCCGTCCAATGACCATCCGGAGTGTTTCCATCAGGCCGATGTCGACGAGGCCGCTGGTCGGCTCGTCGAGGTCATCCGACGGACTCGACCCCAGGTGGTGATCACCTACGGTGACGACCAGCGTGGTTATCCGCATCCGGACCATCTGCGCGTGCATGACATCTCGGTGCTGGCATTCGACCGAGCCGGTGACCCGTCCTGGTATCGCGACGCCGGGGCGCCCCACCAGCCGTCCAAGCTCTATTACTCGGTGTGGTCGCGAACCCGCCTGGTTGCGGTGCATGAGGCACTGCTCGAGCGCCGTGGCGAGTCACCGTTCGATGAGAAGTGGTTCGAGCGGCCCGATCTCGACCATCGGGTGACCACCAGTATCGGGGTCGGCGACTTCATGTGGGCCCGCAGTGGGGCGCTGTTGGCCCATGCCACCCAGATCGACCCCACCGCACCGTTCTGGTTCGGTCTCAGCGATGACGAGTTCGCAGAGGTCTATCCGTGGGAGGACTGGGTCCTGGCCAGAACCGTGGTCGGTGAGATTCCGGCCCATGATGTCGAACGCGACCTCTTCGAGGGGATCCCCGATCAGATCCGCGGACAACTGCACCTCGAACCGACGGTGGCCCAATGAGTGCCGTGCAGTACCGCGTCCTGGACGGCCGGGCAGTCCACGCCAGCGAGGGCCCCGATGACGCCGAGGTGACGATGTCCATCGCCCGTGATATCGCGCTCAGCGACGGTTTTGAAGCCGATATCGAATTCATGCGCGGCCGACTCAAGGTCACCGGTCCGACATCGGGGGTGTTCGCAGCACTGCGCTCAAACGGTGCTACAACAACACTGCTCAGGCTCGCATCGCCGTCCTGAGGTCGCGGTATCCGATCAGCGTCGCGCCGGAGCGCTCGAGCAGATCGCGCAGGTGGGCGTCTTCGGTGACGAGTTCGAGATCGTCGATCCAACCGGGTGCAGCCTCGCTGAGCGCTCTGACCTCGGGGGTGTCGATGGCTGGTTGGACGTGGATCTCGGTCACTCCCGCCGATAGTGACGAGACGGCGTCGTAGACCCGCTGGCGCGAACCCGCCCGCCAGTCGTGGTCGAAGTGGTCCGGGAACACCACACCCTCATCGGCTGCGAGCTGACGGAAGGGGAATCCGGCCTGTTGGGCGCTGACGGTGGAGGGGAGTCGGATCGGCAGCGAGAAGTCCACGGCGAGCTCAAGGTAGACATCGAAGAATTCCGGGCGCAGGGTGATGGCGCTGAGATGGGGAGCGAGGTGGGTCACATCGATCCCCCATGCCCTGGCGCGCTCGATCTGGGCGCACAGTTCACGATGCACCTCTCCAGCGTCGGCATGTTCCCAGAGGTCGTCGATGCGCCGCGGGAAGCCCCCCTCGCCCGAGAGCAATGACGGCCCGTGGGTGATCGGGCCCCAGCGGTAGAGCTCGTGCTCGGCGTTCAGGGTCAGGTGGACGCCGATATCGAGTTCGGGATCGTAGAGCTGTGCGGCGTGCTGGGCCCATGGTGCAGGCACCATGAGGGACGCGCAGGTCGCCACACCGTCCGAGAGCGCCCGGTACACCCCCACATTGGCCCCATGGCAGGCTCCGAGGTCGTCACAGGAGATGATGACGAGACGGTCCTCGGGGCGGTACCCGAGGCGTTCAGCCAGGCTCGGATTCGACACGGGTCGACACTATCGGCGCAGGTGGCCGAGTGCGGTCACAGTCGCTCGATGATGGTGCCGGTGCCGAGACCGCCGCCACAGCACATGGAGATGAGGCCATAACGACCCTCGGTGCGCTCCAGTTCATACAGTGCCTTGGTCATCAAGAACGCCCCGGTGGCGCCGAGTGGGTGGCCGAGCGCGATGGCGCCACCGTTGGGGTTGGTGCGTTCGAGATCGGCGCCGGTCTGCTTGGCCCAGGCGAGCACCACCGATGCGAATGCCTCGTTGATCTCGAACACGTCGATGGTGTCGAGGCCGATCCCGGTGCGCTCCACGAGGCGCTCGGTGGCGTCGATGGGGCCGGTCAGCATCAGGACCGGGTCCACGCCGACCAGGCAGGTGTCCACGATTCGCGCCCGAGGCCGAAGGCCCAGCTCTTCAGCACGCTCGGCGGTCATCATGAGCACCGCAGCGGCACCATCGGAGATCTGAGACGAGTTGCCCGCGGTGTGCACACCATCGGGTCGTGCGACGGGCTTGAGTCCGGAGAGCTTCTCGAGCGAGGTCTCGCGCAGGCCCTCATCGCGCTCGATCACCTGGGTCTCACCCGTCGGCTGGCGCTCATCGTCGAGTACCGGTGCCTCGACGGGGATCCACTGTCCGTCGAAGCGCCCCTCAGCCCAGGCCCGAGCGGCGCGTTCCTGGCTGGCGAGGCCGAACGCGTCGGTGTCCTCGCGGCTGATGCCCCAGCGCTCGGCGATCCGCTCAGCGCCTTCGAACTGCGATGTCATCTCGTACTGGTCGAAATAGGTCGGCGGGATCGGCACGCCGAGGCCGAGCTGTTTCGAGCTGTTGGCGCCGATCGGGACCCGGCTCATCGCCTCCACCCCACATGCCATCGCCACGTCGACGACTCCGGCGGCCACCATCGATGCCGCCAGGTTGGTCGCCTGCTGGCTGGAACCGCATTGGGTGTCGACCGTGGTCGCGGCCGTGGTCAGCGGGAGCCCTGCCGACAGCCAGGCGGTCCGCGTGATGTTGAAGCTCTGTTCACCGACCTGGCTGACGCAGCCGCCGACCACCTGGCCGACAGCCGACGGGTCGATACCGCTGCGTTCGATGACTGCGGATTGCACCTTGGCGAGCACCTCGCCCGGATGCAGGCCCGACAGTCCGCCGCCGCGGCGGCCGATCGGGGTGCGGAGGGCTTCGACGATGACGACGTCTGAGTTCTTCATTCCTGAGAGGCTAGGCGGCGGGGACCTTCTGCAGCGAAGCCGCGAGGTGGTGGGTCATCGAGTGGCCGACTGCGGCCATCTCGAGTTCGTAACTCAATTGGTCGCCAGCAAGGCGCAGGATCCGGTTGACGGCGGTCACCGACTTGGCGGTGGACGACAGGGCGATGGTCGTGGACTCCAGCGCGAGCACGAATCCGGTGCCGGTCGGGATCAGGGTCCCTTCGGAGAGTTCGGTGATGCCGATCGGATGCGAGATCATCCACTCGACGCGGCCAGGTGCTGCGATCCGCAGGTAGCCGACCTCGACATGCAGCGGACGTCCGTCATCGGTGGCCCAGGTCTGCTGCCGGTAGGCGAGGAATGGTTTCGGGGTCGCGGTGAAGCTGATCTGCTCGAGATAGCCGAACGATTCGATGGTCGGATATGACCCCGTGCCCGCTCCCGACCATGCTCCGACGAGGTCTCCCAGCGGCGCGAGATCAGGGTGTAGTGGTGGTGTTGTCGAATCGGTCATCGCTCGGAGTCATCGCGCCGATGGGCGGTCAACTGCAGGCTGGAGGCCTGCCCTGATGTCCAGTCCGCGATGAAGCTGAAACGGTCGCCACGGATGGTCGTGACCCGCCACTCGACTGGCTCGGAGTCGACGCAGGCCAGTCGCTGCAGACAGAAGACCGCCTGATCGGCGTCGATGCCGAGACGCTGACGGTCATCGGGGGTGGCCATGAGCGGGGTGATCCGCTCCCATCCCGAACTGGGCCGCCGACCGGTGGCGAGTTCGAGTTCGTCATAGAGCGCGGTATGGGTGAAGTCGACATGCAAGAGCGCCTCGGCGATCGACTGGGGCAGCCAGAGGCGATCGATGGCGAGCGGTTCGTCGTCGGCGTAGCGGATCCGTGCCAGGTGGACCAGATCGGCATCGGGTTCGAGCCCGAGGTGAGCAGCCGCCTCAGCGTCGGTGGTGCTGGTCAGGGCCAGAACGTAGCTGCGTTGGGTGGCTCCGGATGCCTCGACGACGCGGAAGAGGCTGTAGAGCGATCCGAGCGACTGCTCGAAGCTGTGCCGGTCCACCGCCGAGCCGACACCTCGGCGTCGCTGCAAGAGCCCATCGGCACCGAGTTTGGCGACCGCGTGGCGGACCGTGTGACGGCTGACCCGGTAGTACTCCATGAGTTCATGGTCGGTCGGGAAGCGTTCGTCGAATTCGCCGGTGTGCAGACGACCTCGTAGATCAGCCTCGAGTTGTGCCCACAGCGGAGCGGATCCTGATCGGTCGAGAGCGCCGGCAGCGGGACTCACAGACGGCCCCGCATCATCAGATTCCAGTAGACGAAGGGCAGCCCGTACTTCTTCAACAGCCACATATCGCGTCGGGGCTTGATGGTGTTGATCAACGGGATCGTTGGCGTGGGCTGGTTGGTGTAGTCGAATTCGGCCAGCAGCATCTTGGATCGCGAGGTCGTCAGTGGACACGAGGAGTAGCCGTGGTACTCAGCGGTCAGCGGTCGGTCCTCGAGCACGGCGATGGCGTTGTCGACCACTACCGGGGCCTGTTTGCGCACCGCGGCGCCGGTCTTGGAGTTCGGTGAGCCGGCCACATCACCGAGGGAGAAGACGTTGTCATGGCGCATGTGCTGCAGGGTGTGGCGGTCGACGTCGACGTAGCCGAGCGCATCGGGCATCGATAGCGGGGAGGCCTTGATCCAATCGGGGGCGGACTGATGGGGGACCACGTGCATCACGTCATAGTCCAGGTCGAACTTGCGGTCATCGGTGGTCGAGGAGATGATGGCCCGTTTGGCGTCTGGGTCAACCTCGGCGAGCGTTGAGCTGGTGTGCAGAGTGATGCCATAGTCGGCGATGACCGCCTCGAGCTGTTCGGCGAACTCGGCCACGCCGAAGATCCTCGGGCTCGGGACCACGAGGTGGACGTCGATCTCATCGAGCACACCCTGCGAGCGCCAGTAGTCTGAGGCCAGATAGGCGATCTTCTGCGGGGCCCCACCGCATTTGATCGGGTCGGTGGGCATGGTGAACACCGCCGTGCCCGAGCGGGTGTTGCGGATGAAGTCCCAGGTCCGCGGCGCAAGGTCATAGCGGTAGTTCGAGGACAGACCGTTGGATCCGATGCCCTCGGCCAGGCCAGGCGTGGCATCCCAGTCCAGTTGGATGCCCGCAGCGACGATCAAGACGTCATAGGAGTAGGTCGAGCCGTCATCGGTGGTGACGGTGTTGTCGGCCGGCGCGAACGATGCCGCCGAGGATCGGATCCATTCGACACCGCGCGGCATCACCGATGCTTCGGGCCGGCGCGTCGTGGCGGCCTTGGAGACCCCAGCGCCCACCAGGGTCCACAGCGGCTGGTAGTAGTGCCAGTCGGATGGTTCGATGATCGCGACACCGCTCTGGCCGGCGCGCCGCAGCCGAGCAGCCACGGTGATTCCGGCGGTGCCACCGCCGACGATGAGGATGCGGTGATGGGCGGTGACGGTCATCGGTGGTCTCCTCGGTGTCTGGATTCTTCTGGTCGATCGTGGCACGGTGAGCCCCGGCGCGGCCGGGACCCAACGGCCATGGCGGCAACGATGGTGTCAGCCATAACAGAATCGATCGTGTGCGGCCCTCCGGCCTCAGCGTACCGCCGGGGGAGCGGGCCACTGAGAACGGGGGAGCTGTGGGCCAGAACTGAGACGAGCCGCTGCCGTATGGCGTGCTCGTCGGGGGATCAGGCTGACTGGACGGTCTCGGACCAGGCGGTGTAGCCGCCGCGGATGTCCGAGACATCGCCGAACCCGGCGGTGCGGAGCACGCTGGCGGCGACCGAGGACCGATATCCGCCCGCGCAGAACACGACGGTCGGACGGTTCGGGTCCAGTTCATCCACCCGGCCCGGAATCTGGCCGACGGGGATACTGATCGAGTCCGGGATGCTCCCGAGAGAGAACTCGCCCGGATTGCGCACGTCGACGAGTTGGATATCGGCGATCTCGCGGGAACGCTCGGTGTAGTCGACGGCGGTGAGACGCGATGCGGTCTGCACCATGTCCTGGTGATCCAGCATGGCCTTGAGCGGCTCGCTGAGATATCCCACGACCCGGTCGAAGCCGATGCGGCCGAGACGGACCTTGGCTTCGAGCTCGAAATCGTCATCGACCATCAGCACGATGTCGACATCGGGCTTGATGACCGATCCGGCGAACTCGGCGTAACGGCCGGCGAGGCCGATGTTGATGGCGCCCTTGAAGTGGCCGCGGGCGAAGTCCTCGGGGTCGCGGCCGTCGAGGAGCACCGCTCCCGAGGCCAAGGCGGCGCGCATCTGTTCGAAACTCAGCGCCGCAGGCATCTCTTCCTCGTCGAGGAGTTCGCGCTCTTGGCGGTTCAAGATGGCGTTGTAGACGAAGTATTCCGGTGCCGGCGGCTGGCCCTCGGTCACCATCTCGATGAAGGTCTGCTTATCGGGTGCACCGAGGGCGTAGTTGGTCTCGCGCTGCTCGCCGATGGTGGAGACCAGTTCGGTCGACAGGTTCTTGCCGCAGGCCGATCCAGCGCCGTGGGCGGGGAACACCTTGGTGGTGTCGGGAAGCTTCTTGATCTTGGTCTCGATCGAGTTGTAGAGCATCTCTGCGAGCTGGTCGCGGGTGAAGCCGATCGATGCCAGCAGATCCGGGCGGCCGACATCGCCGATGAACAAGGTGTCGCCGGTCAGGACGCCATAGGGCTCGGCGTCGTCGGCGCGCTCGTACACCGCAATGGTCATCGACTCAGGGGTGTGGCCCGGGGTGTGGATGAACTCGAGGGTGACCTCGCCCAGTGAGTACCGCTCACCGTCACCGACCGCCATGTAGTCGAACTCGGTCTCGGCGATCGAGGAGTACACGATCTTGGCGCCGGTGGCCTCGGCCAATTCGAGGTGGCCCGAGACGAAGTCGGCGTGGAAATGCGTCTGGATCACCAGTTCGATCGTGAGACCGGCGCTCTCGGCGTCGGCGAGATACTGACTGATATCGCGTTGGGGGTCGACGACCACGGCGCGACCGGTGGTCTCATCGGCAACGAGGTACGAGGCGTGCGACAGGCACTCGAGGTAGTACTGCTCAAATTTCATGGTCCCCTCACGTTTCTGTGATGTGTGGTCGGTGCTCACATCTGCGGACTCGATGGTTCATCGAGACCGCTGATGTAAATGTACGGACAAACTTAGCGTGTCGTTGGACGCATGTCAACTGCTGATCGGCCCCACCGGCGGAACCGACCAACCCGGCCGGGCGCGTACACCGCGGTGATGGTCATACAGCGATATTCGAGACTGCGGCGATCGAGATGTTCCGTGCCCCAGCGACGGGCTCAGAGGCCCAGGATGCGCTGCTGGAGTTTGCGCATGCCGCTGAGCCAGCGATCGGGATCGTTCGCCTTGTGGCGCACGTAGTCGGCCACCTCGGGATGCGGAAGGATCAAGAAGCGCTCGGCCTCGATCGCCTCGAGGACGACCGCAGCGACCTCATCGGGTTCGAGGACTGCCCCTGCGGCGCGCACGACATCACCGCCATCGCCTCGCCCCAGGGCCCCTGCCTGGGGCCCGTCGGGTTCGTCGCGGGGGTTGAGCATGTCGGTGTTGACCCCCTGCGGGCACAGACAGCTCACCTTGATGCCGCGTGCGCCATAGGTGATCGACAACCACTCGGCGAAGGCCACCGCAGCATGCTTGGTCACCGAGTACGGAGCTGAGCCGATCTGGGCGAGCAGGCCAGCGGCTGATGCCGTCGAACAGAAGTAGCCCTCGCCGCGCTCGAGCCATTCGGGCAGCAGCAATCGCGCCGCCCAGCGATGGGCGTGGAAGTTCACAGCAAAGGCGTCGTCCCAAACCTCGTCGGCGGTCATCGGATCACCGCCGTAGCCGACGCCGGCATTGGCGAAGAACAGATCCACCGGCCCGAAGGCCCGGCGTGCAGTGTCGATGAGGTGCATGTTGCCGGCCTCGGTGCTCACATCGGCGACGACCTCGACAGCGCCCGCCAGCGGGTCATGGGCCCGCGCGAGGCCGTCGCGATCAGCCATCACCACCCGCGCGCCGGCGGCATGGAAGGCCTTCGAGAGCGCAGCTCCGATCCCACGGGCTGCTCCGGTGACGATCACATGACGGTCGCGCAGATCCATGGAAATCCATCGTAGGTGCGCGCGCGACCGCTCGACGGGCTGTACGGTGAGGGCGATGACAGATCAGCACTTCTCCGAGGTCCCCTCATCTCAGATGACCGCGCTGCGCGACCGTGACGCGGTGCTCAACGAGGCGCTGGCAGTGATTGACGAGGCTCTCGCCAAGCTCGCACAGCGAGAACTGATGTCGGCGACCGAGGTGGCCGATGTGCTCCTCGATGTGCGCACCCTGCTGACGCACTGAGCGCAGACCAACTTCGTGGTCGGCTGATCCCGTTGGCGGATCAGGTTGCGATGAGCGCAGCGAAGGACTGTTTCAGACTGCGGGCGAGAAGTTTCGGATCGGCGACCGCGGCGGTGTCGATATTGGCGCAGGTGTCCAGGCTGCCCATGTACGACAGCAGGGTCAGGTTGAACGCGACGCCGGCGAGTGGGCCGACAGGGTAGTTCTCGAGCAGTTTGGCTCCAGCCACGTAGACCGGCACCGGCGAACCTCGGACGTTGGAGGTTGCGAAGTCGACCGTCTCGGCCTGTTGGCGGGCCAGACGCGTGATCACCGAGGTCGGTAGGCCGCCGGCGAGCGTCGCCACCGTCTCAAGGCTGGCGCTCTCGGAGCGGAGTCGGGCTGCCTCGGAGATCTCCTGGATGGCGCAGAAGCGCTCGGCGATCGGCATCGGTGAGGTGGGCACGAGCATCCTGACCAGTGAGAACGCGTTCGCGCCCGACTCCTCGGTGCGGGTGCTGATCGCCATCGAGGCTCGCAGATACTCCACCGGGGTGTCCATTGCTTCGTGATAGCGCGATGCCGCCTCGGCCGCCGCGGTCAGGAACGCAGTGTTGAGAGTGCCGCCGAGGGCCTTGGCAGCCCGTTTGGTCTCATGGAACGGTGCTCGGGTGACCTCGAGGCGTCGGTGGATCGAACGTTGGGTCCACAGCGGTGAGCGGGCGCTCTCGGTCTCGGCCAGTTGGGCCATGATGCCGCGCGCCGTCTTGCCGAGCGCGGCGGTCGTCGCGGGGACCTGTGCGGGGTCGGTCACCAGTGCGGAGACCTGGCGAAGGATCCCGAGTGGGAACCGCAGGCCGCCGATGAGGGCATCGCGCACCAGGCCGGGAGCGCTCGGTTCACCGGGCCGGTCGGCATCGGGAGTCATTGCGGGATCGGGCAGCTCGTTGGCGTCGCGTTCGAAATCCAGAAAGGACAGTGACAGCTCCACACCGCGCTCACCATCGGCGATGGTGTGATGGAGCTTCTCGATGATCGCCGCTCGACCGCCGACGCCCTGCACCACGGTGAATTGCCAGAGCGGCCGGTTCCGATCGAAGGGGTCGGCAACGATCTGGGCGGCCAGGTCGAGCAGATGGCGCACCGATGACGGTTTGGGCAATGAGATATGGCGGAGGTGATAGTCGATGTCGAACTCGTGGTCCTCGACCCAGGTCGGTGGCGAGAACCCTCCGGGGGCCGGCCTCACTCGCTGGCGCAATCGGGCGATCGTGCGTGTCGCCGTATCGAGACGGCGCCGAAGTCGTGCCATATCGGGCATCTGGTCCAACAACATGATGTTGGCGAATGTCGATGATAGGTGTGGGTCCTTCTCGAGGCGCCACATGAGCGCCTCGGCATCGCTCATCTTGGTGTCGAACTGCAGACTCCCCACGGCGTCATCGTAGGCCGATCGATGACCGGACCCGAACGCCATGATGCGCGGATGCGTCGGTTCCGATGCGGATCAGTGCGGAACGCTGGTGTGCTTGAACTCATTCAGCAGGGACCACTCCATCTGATCGAGGATCCGATCGACGGTGGTCCGGGCCATATCGGCGTCGCCTTCCGCTGGCGCCAGGAGGCGAACGAAGACCGCAGCGTCGCCGAAGATGAACGTCGGGACCCCCCAGACGTCATGGCTGTGGGCGTAACCGGTGTGTTCGGCCTCGATCGTCGCGAGTGCCTCACCGCCGTCCACGATATTCCAGATCGCGTCGGTGTCGACTCCGACACCACCGAGTACCGAGTTGAGGGCTGCTCGATCCCGCAGATTGCCAGCGTGGGCGTGGCGGAACTCGAAGAGCGCGCGGTGGGCGGCGATGAACCGATCGGGTTGGTGGTCCCTGATCGCGACCGAGGCTTGCAGCGCCTCGATGCCCGAATCCTGAGCGGGCGCCTCCCAGACGGTTGTCTCGCCGACCTCGAGATGCGCCTGGGTCAGCGAGAATGGCACGAAATGGACCTCGTAGTCATCGCCGCTGGTGGCGATGGCGGTGAGGACGTGGTCATTGGCGATGCGTGCGTACGGGCAGCGATAGTCGTAGGTCAGAGCGAAGTGTCGAGCCATATCGAGTGCAACAGGATCGTCCTCGTGTTATTCCCATGCCCCGGGATCATGGGATCTGGGATGGGACCGACCGGAGCGATCGTCGCTCACGCCTTAGTCGAGCCGGCGCAGCAGGATGAGCGCGAGGCGCCCGAGCATCCAGCCCACCACCGCACCACCGACCACATCGGAGGGGTGGTGGATGCGGACATGCACCCGGCTGGCAGCAACGATCGCTGCGAGCGTCCACCACATCAGTGCGAGCCGGCGGTCCCAGTGCGACAGGATCAACGCAGAGAACACTGCAGCGGTCGCATGTCCGGAGGGGAACGCCGATGTCGATGGGCGTCGCACCGGTGTCGACGCGCCGCCTGCGATCGTCGGGCGTTCTCGCCTGAACCACCGTTTGATGCCCTGGTTCACCACGAGGCTCTCGAGACCGATCGCGACGGCGAGCGCGACGACTTGGTCTGGCCGGCGTCGCAGCACCAGGCCGCGCACGATGTTGATGCTGTGCCAGAGCAGGCTGAAATCGCCTGCGGTGCTGGCGGCGGTGAACGCTCGGTCGAGTCCGGGCCGGCCACGGAGGCGATCGGCTGCTTGTTCAACCGCTCGGTCGAACGCAGCGACCGTGCCGCCGAGTCGATCCTGGCCCGAGGTGCTCTCAGGTCTGGTCCCGAGACCGTCGCCGCCGGCGGGATGGGTCATGGTGTCGATGGTGTGATCGGCTCGGTCGATGGCGCCGGTGTGGCCGTCACGGTTCCGTCGGCTCCGAGCAATTCGATCGAGGCGTGATCGGGGTCACCGCCGAACTCGGGGCACCAGCGCTGGAAGGCGCAACTGCGGCAG
The DNA here is from genome assembly GCA_007117775.1 of Ilumatobacteraceae bacterium. Classification (GTDB taxonomy): domain Bacteria; phylum Actinomycetota; class Acidimicrobiia; order Acidimicrobiales; family Ilumatobacteraceae; genus CSBr16-110. Next base: position 3,847 of record SKFX01000224.1, on the reverse strand, counting down.
AGGCCACTCGGACGCGCCCGGAAGTCGCCGGTACTGCAGGCCCGACCGATCGCATCGAACACCGCTTTGGTGCGGGTCATCAAAAAGCGCAGGGACTGATCGGTGGGTTCGGTGGTGATGGTCTGCTTGGACTTGAGATACATGAGCCGCAGCGCGCTTGGGCGTTGGCCGAGGACCTGCTCACACAACAGCGCGTAGAAGCTGACACCAGCCAGGCTGGCACGTTCGTAGTTGGGTCCCGGCGAGCGCCCGGTCTTGTAGTCGGTGACCACCAATTCACCCTCGGCGGTGCGGTCCAATCGGTCGATGATCCCCCGCAGGCCGATCCCGTCGATCGTCGCTTCCAAGCGAATCTCGAGGCCGATCTCGTTCACTGAAGCAGGGTCCTCCATCTCCAGGTAGTTGTCTGCGAGGGCTGTGCAGTCCCGTCGGAGTTGTTCCAGAGCGCGTTCGTCGAGGTCGAGGCCCACCAGATCGTCATGGGTCTGGTACTCATCGAACATCTGGTCCGTGGCCGCACCGAGTGCATCGCGGGTGCGCCCGGGCGGCGGGTTCAAGAAGAACAACTCGAGTGCGCGGTGGACCATCGAGCCGCGGGTCGCAGGCAGGCTGGGTGGTTCGGGGAGACGTTCGATGGAGGAGAACCGGAATGCCAGCGGGCATGAGGTGAAGGAGGCAACCCGAGATGGCGACAGATTGACGGGGGCGGTGAACACCGGCCCCGTGGGCCCGCTCACAGGGTCGGACACGGTGCTCATCATTCGATCGTAGACCTGAGGTGTCACAGTCCAGCGGATCGCGCGATGACGTCCGCGATCTCGTCGGGGTGGCTCATCGGACCGAAATGATCGAGGTGCTCCATGACGATGAACTCGGCACGGGGCAGCGCAGCGGCGATCGGCTCGGCGATGGCCGCCGGGGTGTGCGGTGCGTCTCGTCCGGCGATGATGACCACCGGTGTCTCAATCTGCGCGAGTTGCTCCCAGACGCGATGCTGAGCCCCGGTCTCGAAGGTGCGGGCCTCGTGTTCGGGTCGGCATCGCAGGGTGATGGATCCGTCCCGGCGCTGTTCGAACCCATGCTCGACATAGGCGCGCAGCGCATCGGGGTGCAAGGTGTTGAGCGGTGGTTTGGATGAGTAGTTCGCGATGGCGTCCTCGAAGGAGTCGAACTCGCTGCGGCGACGTCGCGCCCCGGCGACGAGCGGATTGTCGGCGATATCGGCGGACGGATCGACCGGAGGGAACACGATCGGCTCGAAGGCGATGATCACCTCGAAGAGGCTCGGATACCGTGCTGCTGCCATCAGCAGGCACGCACCGCCCATCGAATGTCCGAATCCGATGAGTCCACCCCCGGGAGCGACGAGGCGCGCCGCGGCGACAGCATCGTCTCCGTATGACTCCCAATCAACATGCCAGTCCTCGGGCGCTCGAGTCAGTCCATGGCCTCGGTAGTCCAGGCAGTAGTTGTGGGCTCTGGTCGACAACGCGTCGGCCACGGGCAGATAGCAGTGGCCGTGGAACCCAGTGGCGTGCGAGAGCAGCAGCTTCGGCCCATCGCCACCGAGATCGTGCACTGCGACCTCCACCGCATCACTCGAGGGAGCCCAGAGCGTTGTCATTGTGATGGCAGAGTAGTTCGCGATCGACCGCTCAGCCCCCAGCCGGCGCCGACCTCGCGGTCAGGTCCACGAGTAGGTGCGTCGCCGTCGACGGCCGCAGACAGAGTCGCTGATCAGCTGACACCCTGCTGATGACGGCATTGGCAACCGTTGCGAACGCCGCGAAATTCAGATTGGAGGTCTCGGGTTCAGCCCCGCAGTCCCAGACGGTGACGAACCCCGCGGCCATCGGCTCGACCGCGGTGACGGTCGCAGTGATCGCTTCGGTGAGACCGAGCCCGGTGGATGATGAGATCGGGACCTCGATGCGCTCGCCTGCGGCGATGATGCCGGAGTTGCGGGTGTCGAGAGCACGCACGGGCGAATGGGCGATGGTCCTCGTGCTAAATGACCCGGTGATGTCGACCAGGATGTCGGCGGTGGCTGAGGTGTGGACACAGATCCGCGACGATGCGGTGCCCACGATGGTCGTCGCTGCCGTGGTCTGGTCAGCTGCGAAGTTGAGCGTTGAGGTCGTTGGTTGGGCACCGCATGGGAACACCGACAGGTAGCCGGCCGACGCAGGATGGACCGAGGTCACGTTCGCCACGACCGCCCGATCGCCACCTGGGAGATACGAAGAGAGATCCACAGCGACCGAGGTGTCGGCTCCGACACGACTTGTCAGGCGGGTGTCGAGGACACGCGTCGGCGTGATGGGGAGGAAGTCTTCACCGAATCCGTCGGTGTTGACCACGTCGACCACGACATCAGTCGACGCGCTGGTCTTGACGCAGACCGAACCGTCTGCGTCGGTTCCGGTGATCACGAGGTTGGCGCGGGTGTCATCAGCCGCGAAATTCAGATTCGAGGTCACCGGTGGACCCGAGCAATCCCAGACCGTCACGAAACCGGCCGCACTCGGGTGCACGGCGGTGACGTTCAGCACCACCGTGCCGTTGGAGGTGCGGGTTGAGCTGACCGGTATGCGCAGGGTGCTGTTGGCAACCAACGGCTGCGAACTGCGGGTGTCGAGCACTCGCAGTGCGCTCGTCGCCGGGTTGGGGATCTGAGTCGTGACGTTCAGCCACGAGAGCGACCGGGCGGGGTCGATGATGCCGTGGCCGGTGTGTGGGTCCCAGCCGGGTGCTGCAAGGTCGATCGCTCCTCGGGTGATCGCCGAGCGGATCTGTGGTCCGCGTGCGTTCGAGCCGGCGCTGTTCAGGATCGCAGCGAGCGCAGACACATGTGGTGCAGCCATCGAGGTGCCGCTGCGGAGCTCGAGGCCACCATGAGCTGAGGTCGACAGCACCGACGCCCCAGGTGCGACCACCTCAACCCATGAACCGCTCGTGGAGAACGAAGCACGGGCCAGGTTCTGATCGACCGCGCCCACGCCGATCGTGCTGGCGAAAGCGGCTGGGTAGATCGGTGTGGGGTCCGAGCCGCCGTTGCCGGCTGCCGCCACGATCACCACACCGCGTGCAGCAGCATCATCGAGCGCGGCGCGCACCGTCTCGGATTGGTTCGGGCCGCCGAGCGAGAGGTTGATCACCGATGCACCGTGATCGGTGGCGAAGCGGATCGCCGCTGCGATATCTGACCATTTCGCCGATCGATCCTGCGAGACGACGCGCAATGGCATCAGCGAGACCCCCGGCGCAGCCCCATGGATCCCGATCCCATTGCGTGCCGTGGCGGCGATGATCCCGGCCACGTGGGTTCCATGGCCTGACAGGTCGCGCGTCGTCGACGGCGTCAGGGCGGTGGCAGCGATGAAGTCGTATCCGCCGACGATCCGACCAGCGAGGTCTGGGTGGGGAGCAATACCGCTGTCGATGACGGCGACGGTGGTGCCTGCGCCGGTGCTCTGGGCCCATACCGACTCGAAGGAAACGGCGTTGAGGGCCCACTGGCGGTGGCGATCGGGATCGTCGAAGAGTTCCCAGGTCTCATCCCATTCGATCGACAGGATCGTGTCCTCTCCGACGAGTTGTTCGACGGAGCCGCCGGTGTCAGCGGGGTTGAGCACGTCGGGGTCGATGGTGATGGTTCGTGGACGACCCTGCTCATCGCTGACCATCGCCACGAGTTCGGCGGACTCCTCGGGGCCGTCATGGAGGGGATCCGAGAGCAAGTCGTCGAGGAGTTCTTCGACCTCGACGGGGCTGAGCCCGTCAGAGCCAGTGTTGAGGTCATGGTCCTGGTCGATGTCGTGGTTGATGTCGTGGTTGATGTCGTGGT
>SKFX01000005.1 GCA_007117775.1 Ilumatobacteraceae bacterium | reverse complement strand
TACACGACGGTGTTCGCCGGTGATCGATACCCCTATCACGGCCATTTCGTGCCCGGGGATGCGAACTCGATCGGCTACGAGGACATGAAGACGATCGAGGACTACGAGTTCTTGACATCGGTGGCAGCGGGTCGTGCCCACAGCCCGAGTTTCACCGATGCACTCAGGTACGTCTCGGTGCAGTCGGCATGGCTGGAGTCGTGTCGGAGCGGTACGTGGCAAGATGTCACTTGGCTCGGGGACGGTGGGTACGATCCGGCGCAGGGGCAACCCTCGTGACGAACGATAAGGAGACACCGTGAGCACCGACGTGATGAAACGGGATTACAGCCTCGTCGGACCAGAAGCCGAGCACGCTCGTGAAACTGGCCTCGCCGATGCCGAGTGGTTCATGCCGACCATCGACCCGGCACTGTTGCGAGAACTGCAGACCCGTTCGGATCGACGCGCCGCGATCGACACCGTGCTGTGGCTGAGTGCCCTGGTCGGCGCCGGGGTGCTGGCATGGGTTGCGCTCGGCACCTGGTGGGCGATCCCGGCCTTCGCGCTCTATGGTGCGCTCTATGGCGGAGCGGCCGATGCGAGATGGCATGAGCACGGCCATGGCACGGCGTTTCGGACTGGTTGGCTGAACGAGGCGGTCTACTACGTGGCCTGCTTCATGCTGTGGCGCGGCCCGACGGTCTGGCGCTGGTCGCACCATCGCCATCACACCGACACCATCATCGTGGGCCGGGACGCCGAGATCTTGTTCGAGCGCCCTCCCGATGTGGCGCGGACAGTCTTCGCCTTCACCCATCTGCAGGGTGGCCCACTGATGTTCTGGCGGTTGTGCAAACACGCGGTCGGCCGCATCGACGACGAAGCCAGGGACTTCGTTCCCGCCAGCGAACTGCGTCGCGTTGTCTGGGAGTCGCGGGTCATCGTCGGTATCACCGCTGCGGTCGGTCTGTGGAGTCTGATCACCTGGTCGATCGTGCCGCTGTTGTTCATCGGCCTGCCGACCATCTACGGCGCCTGGCTGATGGTCTTCTTCGGTCTCACTCAGCACGCCGGTTTGCGCGAAGACGTCTTGGACCACCGTTTGAACACCCGCACGGTGAAGATGAATCCGCTGTTCCGGTTCCTGTACCTCAACATGAACTATCACGTTGAGCACCACATCTTCCCGAGTGTTCCGTATCGGGCGTTGCCGAAGCTCCACGAGGCGATCGCCGATCAGCTCGCACCGGCGCTACCCAATACGCTCGTCGCCTATCGCGAGATCTTCTCCACCCTGGCCCGCCAGAGCCACGACCCGAACTATGAGATCCCTCTCGAGGTCCCCGAGGTCACCGGGGCCACCCCAGAGCGGATCCATGTCGGTGAGGAGCACTGGGCGCGTGGTGATCGTGCCGCCGATCTCGGCGCCCTCGAGGATCTCGCCGTCGGTGAACTGCGCCGCGTCGACGTCGGAGACGAGACCTATGTGCTGTGCCGCATCTCTGATGATCAGGTGGCCCTCGCCGACGGTCTGTGCACCCATGGCGAGGTGCATCTGTGCGACGGGGCGATTATCGACGGCCAGATCGAATGCCCGAAACACAACGGCCGCTTCGATGTCGTCACCGGGGCCGCGACTCGCAAACCGGTCCGCGAAGCGCTCGGGGTCTATGACATCGCAGTCGAAGGCGGCCGGATCACGACCCGGTTCCGTCGGCGCGCCCTGGCGCCTGATCGAGTTGCGTCAAAGGAGACAGCGAGACCATGAGTACGCCAGATCAACCAGACGCAGCGATGGTGCGCATCGGGCTACTCGGATGCGGTCGGATCGGGCGCATGCATGCCGAACTCATCGCCGGGCGCGTGCCGGGTGTGGAATTGACCGCCGCCTATGACTTCATGGCCGGGGCGGCGGAGTCGGTGGTCGCCGATTTCGGCGGTCGCGCCTATGACGATCCCGCTGGTGTCGTGGCCGCTGATGATGTCGATGCGATCGCCATCTGCTCGCCGACCGATGTGCATATCGAACAGCTGGAGATGGCAGCTGCAGCCGGTAAGCCCACGTTCGTCGAGAAGCCGTTGTCACTGGACCTGGGCCTCACCGATCGGGGGATTGCAGCTGCTCGGGCGGCACAGATCCCGGTGCAGGTCGGCTTCAACCGCCGGTTCGATACCAGCCACCGTTCGGTTCGCGACCAGGTCATGGCCGGCGACGTGGGTGAGGTTCATCTCGTGCGGATCACGAGTCGTGATCCCGCGCCACCCCCGATCAGCTATCTCGAGGGCTCCGGCGGATTGTTCTTGGATATGACGATCCACGATTTCGATATGGCGCGTTTCGTGACCGGATCCGAGGTCGAGGAGGTCTTTGCGCGCGGTGCGGTGAGAATCGACCCTGCCGTCGGCGAGGTTGGCGATATCGACACCGCAGTGGTCGTGATGCGACATGCCAATGGTGCGATCACCACGATCGACAACTCGCGCCAAGCGGTCTACGGCTACGACCAGCGCGTCGAGGTGTTCGGCTCGGCGGGCATGGTGGCATCGGATAACCCGACGACCACCACGACCATCCGCCGCGGTGTGGCGGGCTCATATGGGTCCACCGTGCCGTACTTCTTCATCGAGCGATATCTCCAGACGTATATCAACGAGTGGAGCGAGTTCGCTCGTGTGGTCCGTGGTGAGATCGACTCGCCGGTGACGCTCGACGATGGTCGGGCTCCGTTGCTGCTCGGTCTCGCAGCGTGGAAATCGCTGCGCGAGAACCGTCCGGTGCTCGTCGAAGAGATCGGCTGATCGGGCTACCGCGTCGGCGGTTTCAACTCACCATTCGGAATGCTCCCGGCCGGGCCAAGAACTCCCGGTGCCACCTCGATGGGGTGAGGACCACAGCGCGCGGTTCGTCCTCGAACATCCAACGGGCGAAGTTTCGACGACCCCAGTGTCCGCTGGCCTCGATGAGTCGGATCGCGCCGCGCGCCCCGCGTGGCGAGGACAGGATCCGGCCGAGGAGTGCAGACATCTTGTGATCGGCCTCGAGGTGGTGTCTGACCGAGCGCCGATAGATGCGCTGTGCGAGGGCGGGATTGGTAGCACCGGCGGTGACGATCGACTCGGCGGCCAACCGGCCGGTCAGCAGTGCCTGGCCGATTCCCTCGCCGGTCAGCACATCGGTGGCGGCTGCGGCATCACCGACGAACAGCACACGGCCCCGGCCGAGGACCACCGAGTCGATCCGTGCGGGGATCGGCCACGCCATATGGCGACCCTCGAGGGTGGCGTGGGGTCCGAGCGCCTCGACGATATGGGGTCGAGTGACGAGATCGCGCCAGAGTTGGCCCATCTCCCCGGTCGATAGACCGGCATCGCGTCGGATCCCGAAGCCGAGGTTGGCTCGACCACCCGGCAGTGGGAACGACCATGCATAGCCGGGGAGCAGGTCGGCTTCGAACCAGACGTGCAGGCGCTCAGCAGCGGATCCCTCGACACCGGACACATACTGGCGGAACGCGTGCCATTCGCCCCGGTATCCCGGTGGGGTGAGGCCCAGTTCTGTGCGGATCGGACTCCACATTCCATCGGCGGCGATCACATAGCGCGCCCGGATCCGTTGGTCTCCGGTCGGGCCGTTGACTCCGATCGAAACCTCGTCGGCATCATCGTCGATGGGGCCCACCACCCGATGTCCTTCGCGGATCTCGATACTGCGGGTCTGGGCCAGTTGCACCAGGGCGTGGTCGAATTCGAGTCGCGGCGCGACCGCCGCGTAGATCCCCGGACCCTCGAGGGGAACATGGACCTCGCGCCCCGACGGTGAACGGATCCATGCCCCGTCCACGGTCTTCCAATCGCTGAGGTGATCGGGCGTGAATCCGAGCAACTCGAGCTCGCGCACCGCCAGCGTGGTCAAGCCGTCACCGCAGCACTTATCGCGCGGGAAGCGGGCTTTGTCGATGACGAGGACCGAGCGGCCGGCCTGTTGGCTCATGATCGCGGCGGCGATACCTGCGGGACCGGCGCCGACGACGACCACGTCCCAGGACTCGGTCGCGCCCGGGGGAGGGGTGGCACCATGATTCATGGCGACAGGCTAGGGCTGCATCGGCACCGAGCGCCTGCTCGTGCGCTTCGACTACCGGTGAGTCGTGCGACCTAGCATCTGATGAGGTCGATCGCCGTGGTCAGCCGGCTGTGACAGGTGGGGTGAGCAACACGGTGCGACCGGGTGGCCGGCGTCGTCGGCTATCTGGGAATCAGACGATGGGAGAGATCATGGGACTGTGCACATCGAGGGTGGCGATCGTGACTGGGGCCGGCCGGGGAATCGGGCGCGAACACGCCATCAGCCTCGCCCGACATGGGGCCAAAGTTGTCGTCAACGATCTCGGGGGAGCTGTGGACGGATCCGGGAGCGATCTCAGCCCCGCTGAGCAAGTGGTGGCTGAGATCCGCGGGTTCGGCGGTGAGGCGATCGCGAACGCCGAGGATGTGTCGGACTGGGAGGGTGCACAGCGGATGATCAACGCGGCGATCGAGACCTTCGGTGATCTGCACGCGGTGGTCAACAACGCTGGCATCCTGCGCGACCGGGTGCTGGCGAACATGACCGAAGAGGAGTGGGACGCGGTCATCAAGGTGCATCTCAAGGGCACCTTCGCCCCAGCCCGTTGGGCGGTCGCCTACTGGCGTGAACGCTCCAAGGCCGGTGCGGCGGTCAGCGGCCGCATCATCAACACCACCTCGGTATCGGGGATCTACGGCAACCCGGGCCAGACGAACTACGGGGCTGCCAAGGCCGGGATCGCGGCCTTCACCACCATCGCGGCGCTCGAGGTGGAGCGCTATGGGGTCACGGTGAACGCGGTCGCACCTGCGGCGTTGACCCGGATGACCGAGGGCCTCGGGATGGGGTCGGGAGATGAGGAGCAACGCGCTGCGTATTCGCCTCACTGGATCGCGCCGATCGTCACCTGGCTGGCATCAGAGGAATCAGCCCATGTCACCGGTCGCGTCTTCGAGGCATCGGGTCATGTGCTGGCGGTGGCCGAGGGCTGGATGCGCGGCCCGTCGGTGGCTCCGGTCGAGGACCCCGAATCGCTCGGTTCGATCATCGATGGCCTGCTCGCCGAGGCTCGGCCGAATTCAGGGATGGATGGTTCCCCGGGATCGCCTCCCCAGAATCGCTGATCGAGTCAACTGTGAACTGAACCGGAACTGAGAGGGGCACATCATGGCGCTCAATCCTGACGCCGTCGGAACCGAATCGGAGCCAGCCGAGGTCTCCTGGGACTCGACCAGGGCGCTGCTGTATGCGGTCGGTGTCGGTGCGGGGGTGGATGAATTGGCGTTCACCACCGAGAACACCGCCGGGGTCCCTCAGCGGGTACTGCCGACATTCCCGGTGGTGCTCGGTGGTGGCGGTGCGTCACTGTTCGCGGCCATCGGCACTTTCGACCCGGCGCTGCTGGTCCACGGCCAGCAGTCGGTCACGCTCCATCGTGAACTGCCTGTGGCCGCCACCGCATCGGTGGTGTCGCGGATCGTGGCCATGCACGACAAGGGCACGGCAGCGGTGGTCGTGACCGAGACCGAGGCGACAGTGAACGGTGACCCGCTCTACACCACCACATCGTCGGCGTTCATTCGTGGCGCCGGCGGCTGGGGCGGTGACCGCGGTTCATCGGGGCCGCGCCATGTGCCCCCGGATCGTCCGGCCGATGAGTTGGTCACCTATCAGACATCGCCGGACCAGGCACTGGTGTACCGACTCTCGGGGGACCGAAACCCCTTGCACTCGGATCCATCCTTCGCAGCACTCGGCGGATTCGACCGACCGATCCTGCACGGTCTGTGCACCTTCGGATTCACCGGCCGGGCGCTGTTGCATACGGTCTGTGGATCCGATCCGGGGCGTATCGCCCATCTCGAGGGACGCTTCGCTGCTCCGGTGCTGCCCGGCGAAGCGCTGTCGGTGTCGATCTGGCACACCGCTGACCATGAGGCGGTCTTCGCGACTGCGGTCGGCGATCGGGTCGTGATCGATCAGGGACTGCTGCGGTATCGATGAACCTGACCCGAATGCATCGACTCGGATCAGTCGGCGTCGTCGTTGTCGGCGGCCGGACCATCGGCTGACAGCCGGCGCCGACCGGGTGCCAAGACGGTGATCCCGGCTATGACCGCGGCCGCACCGCACACCACGATGAAGCCGACCATCGGCGCGATCATGGTCGCTGGCGGTGGGGTCATCTCGAAGAACTCGCGCAGCGGTCCCACCACGATCACCGCGGTGTAGCAGATGGTCATGATCGCTGCCAGGATCACCTTCCACCAGCGAAGTGGTCGACTGACGAGCACCAGCACGATGAGGCCCATTGCGAGCAGGGTGATCGCGGTGGCGGTCCGTGCCTCATCGAGGGAGACCGAGGCGTCCGCGGTGGCGACCGCATAGACACCGAGCGCCGCAAGACCTGACGCGACACCTGCGGGCAGAGAGAACCTCAGCACCCGGCTCAAGAACCCCGATCGGCTGCGTTCATCGTTGGGAGCGAGCGCCAGAAAGAACCCGGGCACACCGATGCTGAACGTGCCGATGAGCGTCAATTGCCGTGGCAGCAGTGGGAATGGCACACTCATCAGGCCGATGATGGCGGTGATCAACACCGCATACACCGCCTTGGTGACGAACAGGTTCGCCACCCGTTCGATATTGCTGATCACTTTGCGACCCTGTGCCAGGACGGTCGGCAACGTTGCGAATCGATTGTCGAGCAGGACCAGATCCGCTGCTGAGCGGCTGGCCGGCGATCCCGATCCCATGGCGATGCCCATATCGGCATCCTTGAGCGCCAAGACGTCGTTGACGCCATCGCCGGTCATCGCGACGGTCCGGCCGGAGCGCTGCAGGGCATGGACCATGGCGCGTTTCTGATGCGGGGTGACTCGCCCGAACACGACGGTGTTCTCCATGACCTCTGGGAGCACCGCAGCGAGTTCATCGCGGTCATCGGGCAGTGTGCGCGCATCGATGACCCGGTCGGTCCCGAGCACACCGGCGCGCGCCGCGACCGCTGCCACCGTGGCGATGTTGTCACCGGAGATGACGCGCAGATCCACTCCCTGAGCGTTGAAGAAACCAAGGATCTCAGGTGCGTCGGGGCGCACGGTGTCCTCGAGCAGTACGAGCCCGATCGCCGAGCGAGCAGGGTCCAGGTGCGAGGGATCAGGTGTCTCGGCCGCTGCCACCCCGAGCACCCGACGGCCCGATGAGGCCTGTGTCGAAGCGATCTCGAGGGCCGCGGTATCGCCATCGTCGAAGACGATCTCGGGGGCTCCGATCCAGATCGTCCAGCCGTTGGTGAAGCTGGTGCCGGCCCATTTGCGCGCCGAGGAGAACGGTTCGATGCCCGCCACCGACCAGGACTCCGGGGGGATCAGGCATGAGGTGATCGCTGACAGTGTCGGATTCGGGTTCGGATCGCTGTGTGCGGCTGCCGCGGTCGCGTCCTGAACCCAGTCCATCTGGTGGTCTCCGAGGGGCTCAACGGCCGCGAAGGAGATCTCACCGGTGGTGATCGTCCCGGTCTTGTCCAAGCACAGGGTGTCGACGCGGGCCAGCAACTCGACCGTCGCGAGCTCCTTGGCGAGCGCCTCACGGCGTGCGAGCGCGATGACACCGGCGACGAAGGCGAGGCTCGTGAGCAAGACCAGGCCGTCGGGGACCATCGCAACGGCTGCGGCAACGGTGCCCTGGACGGCCTCTTGCCAGCGGTCGCTGGTGCGAATCAACGACCACAACAGAAGCAGGCAGGCCGGAGGGATGATGACGATCAACCAGCGCAGGATGGTGTTGATACCACTGCGCAGTTCGCTGCGGGCGAGTTTGAACGTCGTTGCCTGCTCGGTCAACTGGTTGGCATAGGACGAGCCGCCGATATGGGTCGCACGGCACCATCCGGTCCCGGCGACCACGAAACTTCCGGACAGGACCTTGTCGCCGGGTGCTTTGTGAACGGTGTCGGACTCTCCGGTCAGCAGCGACTCATCAACTTCGAGGCCCACCACAGCGAGGATCTCGGCATCGACGACGATCTGGTCCCCGGCGTGCAGTTCGATGACATCGTCGATGACGATTCCCTCGGTGTCGATCTCGGTGGTGATGCCATCGCGACGCACCCGTGCCCGGGGGGCATTGAGGATCTCGAGTCGACGCAGTTCGCGTCGGGCCTTGAGTTCCTGGGCGATGCCGATGACCGTATTGGACAGCACCACGCCGACGAACAAGCCGTCTCGCCAGAACCCGGCGACCATGATCGCGGCGAACAGGGTCAGCATGATGGCATTGACCGGATTGAACACATTGGCCCGCAGAATCTGTCCGAGGGTCCTCGACGGGCCCCGCGGGGCCTCATTGGTGGAGCCCTCCGCCGTTCGGGACGACACCTCGACGGCGCTCAGTCCATCGAGTTCGGGCGGCAGCGCCGCAGTGGTCATCGTTTCATCTCAGTCGTGATCGGTGCTGGGCGGATGGGGACACGCACCGTCTCCGTGGCCCAGTCTGGCATCAACGGTCCGCTGGGCGCAGCGATGCGATCGCCTCGGTGAGGGGGATATCGCGTCGCTCACCGCTGCGGCGGTCCTTGACCTCGATCATCCCAGGGTTCTGAGCCGCGCCTCGGCCGACGACGGCGATAGTCGGGATACCGATCAGTTCGGCATCGGCGAATTTCACCCCGACGGAGACATCGGCACGGTCGTCGAAGAGCACCGAGATGCCAGCCTGCTCGAGCTGGGATGCGAGGTCCTCGGCGATGGCGCGCTGGGGCCCGCCCTCTTTGCCGGCGATCATCAGGTGCACATCGGCCGGAGCGACCGCGGCGGGCCAGCACAGTCCGTGTTCATCGTGGTGGGTTTCGGCGATGGCGGCGACCGCCCGCGAGACTCCGATGCCGTATGAACCCATGGTCACCGTCACCGGTTCACCATCGGGGCCAGCCACGGTCAGGCCGAGCGCTTCGGAGTACTTGCGGCCCAACTGGAAGATGTGACCGATCTCGATGCCGCGGTCGAGCCGCAGTGCACCGCCACAGCGGCCGCAGAGGTCATCATTGGTGATCTCGGCGGCCTCGACGGTGCCGTCGGGCAAGAAATCGCGTCCGGCCAGCAGACCGATGACGTGACGGCCGGCCTGATCGGCTCCGGTCACCCATGCCGATCCGTCGACGACTCGGGGATCGACGAGGTAGCGGATCTGTGAGGAGTTGGAACTCCCGAGCACACCGGGGCCGATATAGCCCTTGACGAGTGAGGGGTGCCGTTCGAAGTCCTCATCGCTGAACGGTGCCGGCACGGCGGGCGCCAGTTGGGCCTCGAGGCGACGCAGATCGAGTTCACGATCGCCGGGGATCCCGACTGCGAGTGCCTCGGTGCGTCCGTCGGGGAATCGCAGGGTGACGAGCACGTTCTTGAGGGTGTCGGCGGCGGTCCATGGCCGGTCGTCCCATCCGAGGCTGGCACGCGACAGTGCGTCGGTGGAGTTCAACAGCTCGACGAGGGTGGCGATGGTCGGGGTATCAGGGGTGTCGGCGACGATGGCATCCGGACGTCCTTCGATGGACTGGGCATCAGCGGCCGCGACCTCGACGGCTTCGACATTGGCGGCGTACCCACACCCGGTGCAGCGCACGAAGGTGTCCTCACCGGCGGGCAGTGGGGCCAGGAACTCCTCGCTGGCAGACCCACCCATGGCACCTGAGACCGCCGACACGATCACATAGGGGAGTGCAAGGCGGTCGAATGTGGCGATATACGCGCTGCGGTGGCGCTCATAGGACTGCTCGAGGCCGGCGTCGTCCACATCGAATGAGTAGGAGTCTTTCATGGAGAATTCGCGACCGCGTAGCAGCCCGGCACGCGGTCGGGCCTCATCGCGGTACTTGGTCTGGATCTGATAGATCGACAGCGGCAGATCCCGATAGGACGAGAAGAGGTCCTTGACCAAGAGGGTGAACATCTCCTCATGGGTCGGGGCCAACAGCATGTCGTTGTCACGGCGGTCGCGCAGCCGGAACAGATTGTCGCCGTAGTCGGTCCAGCGCCCGGTCGCTTCATAGGGCTCGCGCGGCAACAGTGCGGGGAAGTGGACCTCTTGGAACCCGGCGCGGTTCATCTCGGCGCGGATGATCTCCTCGACCTTGCGGTAGACCAGCCATCCGAGTGGCAGCCAGGTGAAGCCACCCGGTGCGGCTCGGCGGATATATCCGGCCCGGACCAGCAGGCGGTGAGAGGCCACTTCGGCATCTGCGGGGTCATCTCGCAGCGTCCTGAGGAACAGAGTCGACATCCGGAGCACCCCGGCAAGATATCGCTTCGACCGATATACTCGACCTTCCTGATAGGTAGGCGTTATCTGAATGCGTTGACCGAGAGGCGTGGGATCCCCCCACGCCTCGTTCTATGAGAGGAGGCAGATCATGGCTGAGACAGCACCGGCGCAGACCCCAGCGCAGCGATCGGCCTCCCCGGCGGGTGGGCCATCGGGAGAATCGCCGTCACTCGCATCGGTGCGCTCTCTGGTCGGCCCGATCGTGGAACAACTCGATCTCGACTTGTACGACCTCGAACATCGCGGTGGCATCCTGCGCGTCACCATCGACACCCCGCCCGGATCTGCAGGGGGAGTGAATCTGGACACCATCGCGTTGGCCACCCGGCTGATCTCCCGTGAGCTCGACCATTGCGATCCGCTGCCCGGCCGCTACACCCTCGAGGTGACGAGCCCGGGTGTCGAGCGCTCGCTGCGCACCCCCGAACACTTCCAGCGCGAGATCGGCAAGACCGTGGCGATCAGGCTCAGCGAGGTCGCATCGGATCAGCGTCGCATCACCGGTGTGCTGGTGGCGGCCGACGATGAGGCGGCCACGATCGAGCTCGTGGCCGATTCCGACGCTGCCACCGATGAGGCCGCAGGCCAGCGCCGTGTCGAGTACCGCCAGATCGATCGGGCCCGAACCGTCTTCGAGTGGGGGCCGGCTCCCAAACCGGGGCGCGGACCGAAGAAGAACAAGGCCGCCAAGGCACCGGGGAACACATCCGCCAAGGCCGCTCGGGCTCCCGAGCGGACATCGCAATCCTCTCCAGCCGAGAGCACACGAGACAACCAGGAGGAGTCGTGAGCGACCTCGACATGAGCGAAGCCATCAAGATGCTGGCCCAGGAAAAGAACATGTCAGAAGACGACTTGCTGCACGTGCTGGTCGATGCGCTGGCATCGGCGTACAAGCGGCGCCCTGATGCCGCTGATGAGGTCGTGGTCGAGGTGAATCCTGAAACCATGGAATTCACCTTCACCGCCTATGACCTCAATGAGGACGGCGACTGGATCAATGAACGTGATGACACGCCGCGCCGTGAAGAACTCGGCCGTATCGCAGCCCAGACATTCCGCCAGGTGATGGGCCAGCGCATCCGCGAAGTCGAGCGGGATCGCAAGTTCGAGGAGTATGCCAACCGTGAGGGCGACATCGTCAACGGCATCATCCAGCAGACCGATACCCGCTACACCCTGCTCGATCTCGGCCGGGTCGAGGCGCTGCTGCCCCAAGCCGAGCAGGTCCAGTACGAGCGTCCACAGCCCGGTGACCGGTACAAGGCCTACATCGTCGAGGTCCGCAAGACCGTCAAGGGTCCCCAGATCGTGGTCAGTCGCACCCATCCGGGTCTCATCAAGCGGCTCTTCGAGCTCGAGGTGCCCGAGATCGCCGAGGGCACCGTTGAGATCCGCTCCTGTGCGCGCGAGCCCGGAGCCCGCACGAAGATCGCGGTGTGGTCAAACGATCACAACATCGATCCGGTCGGTGCCTGCGTAGGCGCGCGCGGAGCTCGGGTGCGCATGGTGGTCAACGAACTGCGCGGTGAGAAGATCGACATCGTGCCCTTTAGCGATGATCTGGCTGACTTCGTCGCAAAGGCGCTGTCACCGGCCAAGGTCTCGCAGGTGAACATCTCCGAGGACGGCACCGCAGCCGATGTGATCGTCCCCGATCATCAGTTGAGCCTCGCCATCGGCCGCGAGGGCCAGAACGCCCGATTGGGCGCGCGACTCACCGGAGTCCACATCGCGATCCGCTCTGAGACGCAGGTGGCCGAAGGTGTGCCCGCCGGTGGTGGCGACTTCGAGGCCGAGTATGTCGAGTACGAAGAGGGCCAGTGGGTCACCAACCCTGAGACCGGCAAGATGGAATGGCGCGCCACAGACGGCAGCGTGGTCTCCCAGGAGGAGTGGGAGGCCCAGATGGCATCGCCTGAGGCTGCTTCTGATGAGGCTGTATCGCCTGAGGCTGCTTCTGATGATGCTGCGTCAGATGAAACTGCCGGGACCGACGATCCTGCCAGCGTGTCCGCCGAGGAGACCGTGGCAGATGATGCTGACGCGCAGTCCGTGGACGAGGACCCGACCGCCGACGCCGATGAGAGCACGGATGAGGGTGGTTCCGATCACGAGCACTGAGGTCATCCGCACCCCGATCCGTACCTGTATCGGCTGTCGTCGACGCCATCCTCGCGCGTCGATGCGTCGATGTGTGCTGGACCGAGTGGGACGCGTTGCCGTGGATGAGAGCGAGAGCGGTCGTGGAGCATGGCTCTGCGATCGCGAATGTCTCGAGACGGCCGGGCGACGCAAGGCGTTTTCGAGAGCGTGGCGTCGGCCGCTGTCGAGCGAACTCGAGGCCGCTGTCGTGGCCGATCTGCATCGATTGCTCGCCGCCGGAGATCCGGGCTGCGCAGGAGACGCGAATATTGCCAACATTGTGGAAGGAGGCGACGAGCATGCCCAAGAACATCCGAGTTCATGAGTTGGCCAAAGAGCTCGGCATGACCAATGCCGAGACCGTCGAGTTGTGTGAGAAGCTCGGCGTTCCGGTCAAAGGTCATTCGTCTTCGCTGAACGAGGCCTACTCCGACATGGTCCGCCGACGGGCCGAGCGAGATGGCCTGACCAGAGACGAGCAGCCCGAGGAACCAAAGCCCGTCAAGAAGGCCGCTGCCAAGAAGAGCGCGGCCAAAAAAGCGCCCGCGAAGAAGGCTGCTGCCAAGAAGAGCGCGGCCAAGAAAGCGCCCGCGAAGAAAGCAGCGGCCAAAAAGGCGCCGGCCGAACAGGTGCCGGTCGAGCAGGTGCCGGCCGAGCAGGTGCCTACCGATACCGCCCCGGATGAGACGGTCGAACCTGTTTCGACCGATACAGCCGCGGAATCCGAGACGGCTGCCGCGCCGGTCGTTCCCGATGCCTCGGCTCAAACCGAGCCGGCCGAGACCGAGACGCCTGGGCCTCAACCGGTGGTGCCGAGCGAGGCGGAATCCACCGCCGAGACGGCGCCCGCGGTGGTGCCGGGCCCGCCGACGTCAACGCCCGCAGCCGAGTCGAGCCGTGTCATCTCGAGCGGTCGGCCCGGCCGAACCGAAGCCAGTGTCGACGAGACCCTCGAGGAGGCCCGCGAGCCAGAGCGTCCGGCGGCATCGAGTGCCCCTGCGCCAGCACCGCCGCGCCCGGTCTCGCCGAGTGGAAAGCCCATTCCACCTCCGCCTCGTCCGGTGTCTGCGACCGGCAAACCCATCCCGCCGCCGCCCGGCCAAGCGCGCGCCCCCGGGAGTCGTCCCGGCGGCCAGCGTCCGGGCGGTCCCGGTGGCCCCGGACGCCCCGGTGGATATGCGCCGCGCCCGGGTGGCCCCGGCCGTCCCGGTGGCCCGGGTGGCCCTGGAGGTCCCGGACGTCCCGGTGGTGGCCCGGGAGGTCGTCCCGGTGGAGGTCCTGGCGGTCGTCCGAGCGGTCAGCGGCGACCACCGCGCCGCACCGGTCGTCGGCGTCGTCGTCGTGATCAGGACGAGTTGCAGCCGCAGTTCACCTCCTACACCGCGAGTGATGCCCCGGTTCCAGAGGGCACCATCGTCATCGAACGCGGTGTGTCGGCTCAGGAGTTCGCTCCGAAGTTGAACCGCACCGCAGCCGATGTCGTGCGCTTCTTGCTCAATAACGGCGAGATGGTGACCGGCACCATGTCGCTCTCCGACGAGCAGATGGAACTCTTCGCGCTCGAGGTCGGAGCCGAGGTCCTCTTGGTGGATCCCGGCCAGCAACAAGAACTTGAACTCCAGGCGCTGTTCGATGATGCCGATGATGAGCAGGATCTCGCATCGCGACCTCCGGTGATCACCGTCATGGGCCATGTCGACCATGGCAAGACCACGGTGCTCGACCGGATTCGCTCAGCCAATGTGGTGGAGGGTGAAGCCGGTGGGATCACCCAGCACATCGGCGCCTATCAGGTCGAGCGCAATGGAGGCCAGATCACCTTCATCGACACGCCCGGCCATGCCGCGTTCACGCAGATGCGTGCTCGTGGCGCGAATGTGACCGACATCGTGGTGCTCGTCGTCGCCGCCGACGACGGGGTGATGCCCCAGACCATCGAGGCCATCAACCATGCCCGTGCCGCCGAGGTGCCGATCGTGGTCGCGGTCAACAAGATCGATCGGGATAATGCCGATCCACAGCGCGTGCTGTCTGAACTCTCCGAGCATGAGCTGATTCCAGAGTCATGGGGTGGCGACACGATCGTCGTCGAGATGTCGGCCCTGCTCGGCGAGGGTATCGATGAACTCCTCGATCAGCTGTTGGTGGTCGCGGAGCTCGAGGAGCTCGTGGCCAGTCCGGTGGGCCGCGCCAAGGGTGTGGTGCTCGAGGCGCATCTTGACACCGGCCGTGGCCCGGTTGCGACGGTGTTGGTCGACAAGGGTGAGCTGAGGGTCGGAGACCCGATCGTCGCGGGTGCTGCCTGGGGTCGGGTCCGAGCCATGGTGGACGATGAGGGCTCGCAGGTGACATCGGCGGGGCCGTCGACACCGGTGCAGGTGCTCGGTCTGTCGTCGGTACCTCAGGCCGGTGATGAATTCCGGTCCGCTCCTGATGAGAAGGTCGCACGGACCGTCGGTGAGGCCCGATCGCATCATCAGCGGGTCATGTCCCAGCGCAGTGAGGCCCGTGTCAAGACCGGCGTGCGGCTTGAAGACATCTTCGATCAGATCCAATCCGGCGAGACCGCAACACTGAACCTGATCCTCAAATCCGATGTCCAGGGATCGCTCGAGGCGGTCACTGAGTCACTGCGCAAGCTGGAGCGCGATGAGGTCGATCTGACCTTCGTGCACCGAGCGGTGGGCGGGATCACCGAGAACGACATCTCGCTCGCAGCGACCACGAACTCTACGATCATCGGTTTCAACGTTCGACCGGATCGCAAAGCCCGTCAGCTCGCTGATTCGGAGTCGGTGGAGATCCGGACCTATGAGATCATCTACAAACTCCTCGAAGATGTGGAATCGGCCATGCTCGGCATGCTGGCCCCCGAATTCGAAGAGGTGGTCACCGGTGAGGCTGAGGTGCGTGAGGTGTTCCGTGTGCCGCGTATCGGTGCGGTCGCCGGCTGCTATGTCCGCTCCGGCGTCATCACCCGCGGCTCCAAGGTCCGCTTCCTGCGCGATGGTGCCATCATCTGGAAAGGTGAGGTGGCCTCGCTGCGCCGCTTCAAAGATGATGCACGCGAGGTCCGCGAAGGGTTCGAGTGCGGTGTCGGGTTGTCGGATTTCCAGGACCTCAAGCCCGGTGACCTGATCGAGACCTACGAAGATCGCGAACTGGAACGCACCTGATGGCGCGCCAGTCACGCCGCTCGAGGGGTTCGGGCCACCGCTACCCCCGATCGGCGCGTCTGAATGAGACCCTTCGGGAGATCATCGCCGATGAACTCGTTCGCATCGATGACGAGCGTCTCGGGTTCGTGACGGTGACCGGGATCGATGTCGACGACGAACTCAACCGGGCCCATGTCTATTTCGACACCCTCGCGGGATCGGGCGGCGATTCAGACGAGGATGCCGAGATCACCGAGGCACTCGGGGAGCATCGCAGCCGACTGCAGTCCTCGATCGCCCGCCAGATCCGCGCCAAGAAGACCCCGATCCTCGATTTCCGGCCTGATGAGGCGCTGCGTTCGGCCGAGCGCATCGAACAGATCTTGCGTGAGGATCGCCAGCGTCGCGGCCCGGCCGGCCCCGATGATGGCGACGGGATCGCTGAGGCCGACGCAACAGGGGTCTGATGGCTCGTCGTCGGCCCCCCACGGTGCACGGTGTGGTCATCGTCGACAAACCGGCCGGGGTGACCAGCCATGATGTGGTCGGACAGCTCCGAAGACGGTTCTCCGAGCGTCGTATCGGCCATGCCGGCACCCTCGATCCCGATGCGACCGGGGTGCTCGTTGTCGCCGTGGGCTCCGCGACGCGGCTGTTGCGCTATGTGGGCGACACCACCAAGGCCTATACGGGTCAGGTCGTGCTCGGTGTGGAGACCGACACCCTCGATGCCGCCGGCCGGGTGACCGCCACTCACGATATGGCCCCGGTCGACCTCGCTGAGGTGCGTCGAGTGATCGCCGAGCACTTCATGGGCCCGATCCTCCAGATCCCGCCCATGGTGTCGGCGATACGTGTCGACGGTCGGCGATTGCATGAACTGGCCAGAGAGGGAATCGAGGTCGAACGTGCGCCGCGCCCGGTCACCATCCACGGTTTCGACGTCGCCGAGAGTGCTGAGCCCGGTGTGCTCGAGATCGATGTGCGCTGTTCGTCGGGGACCTACATCCGATCCCTGGCCGCCGATCTGGGTGCGGCGCTCGGTGGCGGGGCCCATCTGCGCAACCTGCGTCGCAGCGCTGTCGGTTCGTTCAGTCTCGCCGAGGCAGCGCCCCCTGACGACGCAACGCTGCTCCCGGTGAGCACGGCGGTGCGCGATCTCGAGCAGGTCAGTGTCGACGAGGTGACCGCCGGGCTCGTTGCCCATGGTCGCATCCTCGATCGGTGGTCGGGTGTCGGGCCGTGGGCGGTGAGCGATACCGGGGGGGAACTCATCGCGGTCTACGAGGCCATCGATGACCGGTCGGCCAAGCCTGCGGTCGTGCTCTCTGCGGCACGGTGACGCTAGCGTCATCTGCCGTGCTGGTCGTCTCCGACTTCGATCGTCCGATCTGGGCCGACGGCCGCCGTACCGTGGTCACGATCGGCGCCTATGACGGCTTGCACCTCGGTCATCGCAGCGTGTTCGACCAGGTCAGAGCGCTCGCAGAGGCGACCAGCGCGCGCTCGGCGGTCGTGACCTTCGACCGGCATCCGGCCAGTGTGGTTCGCCCCGAGTCGGCACCGTGCCTGTTGACCGATCCGAGCCGTCGTGTCGAGACGCTGGCCAGTACCGGGGTGGATGCCGCACTGATCGTCGCTTTCGATGAGGAGCAGGCTGCTGAGGCGCCGGAGGACTTCGTGAAACGAGTGCTCGTGGACGCTGCAGCCGTGAGCGCGGTCGTCGTTGGCAGCGATTTTCATTTCGGGCGCGATCGCGCCGGCAATCTCGAACTGTTGACCCGGTTGGGGGAGCGCTATGACTTCGTGGTCGAGCCGATCGAGTTGGTGGCCTCGAGCACCGGTCCGACGATCAGTTCCACCGCGATCCGATCAGCCTTGGCTGAAGGGCG
>SKFX01000167.1 GCA_007117775.1 Ilumatobacteraceae bacterium | reverse complement strand
GACGGCTGCAGTCCCCAGGGCCAATGCGGATGCTGCACCGTCTGGGTGGACGGTGCGCCGCGGGTCTCATGTGTGACTCCAGCTGGCCGTGTCGCCAATCGCGAGGTCACCACGCTCGAGGGCCTCGACGATGCCGACGCGTGGGCCCGGGCGTTCTGTGAACGCGGTGCCAGCCAATGCGGGTTCTGCACCCCGGGCATCATCATGCGCGCCGCGGCGATGAGTGCGGCCGAGCGTGCCGAGCCGGTCGCGGTGCGGCGTGCATTGCTGGCCCATCTGTGCCGCTGCACCGGCTGGCAGCCGATCATCGAGGCGATCGGTTCCCATGGGTCGTCGACCAGCACCGATGCCGGCGGTATCGAGATCTCCGATCGGGCGCACCGACGCGCCGAGATCGAGGGCGGTGTCGCCCAGCTGGTCGATCCGAGCGTCGCTGTCGGATCGGGTGGGTTTGCCGATGACACCGCACCGCGCCACGGCCTCGTCGGCTTGCGCCGTCTCGCTCGGGTCGACGACCCCGATGTCGCCACCGACGGTGACCCCGATTGGGCGCTCGGATCCGGTCTGGTGGCGGCGCGCGCCTCAGCCGGCAAGGTGCAGGGCCGACGGACCACTGCCGCGGTCTCCTGGCCACTCGAGGTCCCGGCCGGGGATTGGGACCGGGTGTTGTGCACCACCTGGGTGGAACCGGCCGCACTCGAGACCGACACCTCATGGTGTGAGCCTGGGGGGATCGCAGCGTCACCGCTGGCCAATGGCGGGGCTTTCGGCGCCAAGGCCGACAGCCCGCTCATGGCCGAGGCCCGCCGTCTCGCCGATCTGACCGGTGGGACGGTGCGGTTGCGATGGTCGCGCGAGGACACCGTCCGCTTCGGGCCCAAACGCCCGCCGGTGGCGATCGCGATGAACGCTGATGGATCCGGCGTGATGTATGTGGTGCGGACCCCGGGTGTGGTCGAGGCGGTGGCGCGGTGGGCACCGGGGCTGCGCGTCGTCGAATTCGATATCGCCGGTCCACCGACGTCGATGGCGCTGCGCGGGGCGGTCTGGGCCGAGTTGGCCGTGGTGATGTCATCGCTGCGCGACGGGCCTGTCGATGAGGTCGTGGGCATCGATGGTGGCTGGGCTCAGGCGCGCCTCGACGATGACGGCACGGTGGTCGTCACCGTGTCCTGCGGTGTCGATCCCGATGACATATCGGAGTTGGCGGTGCTGCGCAGCTATTGCACCGGTGCTGCGCATATGGCGCTCGGGTGGGTGCGTTCGGAGTCGATCGCCGTCGATGAGGATGGTGACCCCCAGGACCTGACGGTCCGCTCGTTCGGGATCCTGCGCGCCGTCGACACCCCCGAGATCAAGATCGAGATCGAGGCCGGCGGCACCCGTCAGGCGCCTGGCGTGGCGGTCAACGGCTCCGATGCGGTGTTCGCTGCGGTCGCCGCCGCGGCCTGGCGCGCCGGTGGGTGGGCATCGCATTGGCCGCTACTGTCGAGTCCATGACCACACTCGGGCCCTATACACCGGTCATGCGCGCCGGTGATTTCGTGATCGTCTCGGGCCAGGGTGGCCTCCTCGACGGGGCGCTGGTGCCCGGCGGTGTGGCCGCCCAGACCAGCCAGGCCATGGCCAATCTCGCGGCTCGACTCGCCGAGCACGGTGCCACGCTCGACGATGTCGTGAAGACCACCTGCTTTCTCACCGATCTCGGCACCTATGTCGAATTCAATGAGGCGTACTCGGCCGCTTTCGGTGACCATCGCCCGGCACGCTCGACGGTTGAGGTGTCGGCACTGCCGGCGAAGATGGATGTCGAGATCGAGGCCTGGGCGTACTGTCCCATCGACAGTTGATCCCGTAGACCCACCCGGTCGCGTCCTTTCGGCCGGATCTCATCGATCCGGATCTCATCGACCCAGTGTCCGGGCGTTAGCATGGTGGCATGGCCGGAGCGGTTGCGATCATCGTGTTCATGTTGCTGATCCCCGTCGGGGTGTTCGTCGCCGGTGCCGTACTGTCGGGTGTGATCGGCCAGGTCTTCACCCGCGATGCCGAGCGTCGCCACGAGGGCTCTGAGCTCATCGAACTGAACGACTGAGCAGATGCATCGTCGCGATGCCGAGTCCGTCCGACTTACCGAAGCGGTCGTGGACTACGCCCTCGAGCGCATCGCCATGGAGCCGCCACCGCTCGACCAGCCCCTCACACCCGTCGAACTGGCTGAGCGGGTCGGCGCCACGATCACCGCATCAGGTCTCGGTGGTGAGGCCGCACTGGCGATCTTCGCCGAGCATCTCGCTCCGGCGTGTATCTCGGTCGATCATCCGCGTCACCTGTCGTTCGTACCGGGGGCGCCGACCGAATCATCGATCCTGTTCGATCTCGTCGTCGGTGCATCCAATATCTATGCCGGCTCGTGGCTGGAGAGTGCCGGGGCGGTCTATGCCGAGAACCAGGCCCTGCGGTGGTTGGCCGATCTCGCCGGACTGCCTGCGAGCGCCGGTGGGGTCTTCGTCAGCGGTGGCACCGCTGGCAATCTCAGCGCGCTGATCGCCGCTCGATGGGCATGGCGCCATCGCGCCGATGGTGCCATGGACCAGACCCGCGGCCTGATGGTGGCCTCGGCGGGCGCGCATTCCTCGGTGGCTCAGGCGGCGCGCGCGATGGATGCCGATGTGGTGATGGTGCCCGCCGATGACCGTGGCCGGATCCGGCGCGCCGCGCTCGATGAGACGCTCGAGGGCCTCAGTGAGATCGATCGTCAACGCCTCTTCGCGATCGTCGCCACCTGCGGTACCACCAATGCCGGCGTGATCGATGATCTCGGTGCAGTCGCCGATGCCGCTGAGCGGTTCGGGGTGTGGATGCACGTCGATGGTGCCTATGGCGGGGCCGGCCTCGCGGCACCCAGTGTGCGCGATGCCTATGCGGGGATCGAACGCTGTGACAGCCTCATCATCGATCCGCATAAATGGTTGTTCGCCCCCTATGACTCATGTGGGCTGATCTACCGCGATCCGTTCATGGCGCGCGCTGCGCATACCCAGCATGCCGAGTACCTCGATGTGCTGCACAGTGATGATCCGGGCCTCGAGTTG
Source organism: Ilumatobacteraceae bacterium (assembly GCA_007117775.1). Classification (GTDB taxonomy): domain Bacteria; phylum Actinomycetota; class Acidimicrobiia; order Acidimicrobiales; family Ilumatobacteraceae; genus CSBr16-110. The sequence continues at coordinate 2,191 of SKFX01000167.1, read as the reverse complement.
TGGAATGCGAGCGATTATGCCCATCATCTGTCACGACGCGCCCGCGGCCTGCCGTTCTGGTTCAGCCTCGCCACCCATGGCACCGATGCGTACCGTGATGCGGTCGAGACCACCTTGGACACCGCCCGTGCCGCGGCACGCCTCATCGAGGCGGCACCGCATCTGGAACTGGTGATGGAACCCGAGCTGTCGGTGGTGCTGTTGCGCCGGATCGGCTGGGACACCGAGCGGTATCAGTCCTGGAGCGATTCGCTGTTGCGGGCCCAGACCGCGTTCGTGGTGCCGACCACCTGGGCGGCACAGACCGTGGCACGCCTGTGCATCGTGAATCCGCTCACCACACCCGAGGACATCGCCGTCATCATCGACTCGATGGATGACGCGGGCGGGCACTGATCAACTGCGATGCGATCGCTCGGAGTTCATGAGCCCCAGCGCGACTGGCCGAAGCGATAGCCGACCGACCGCACCGTCTGGATCAAACCGGCGTGTTCCTCGCCGAGCTTGGCGCGCAGTCGTCGCACGTGGACGTCGACGGTGCGCGCCCCGCCGTAGTACTCATAGCCCCATACCCGCGACAACAGGATCTCGCGGGTGAAGACCTTCCCCGGGTTCTGAGCCAGGAACTTCAACAGTTCGTACTCCATGAACGTCAGATCCAGTGGACGATGGCCGATGGAGGCCTGATAGGTCTCCAGGTTCAGTTCCAACTCGGCGTAGCTGACCACCTCAGGGCGCAGGCCCGCACCCCGGCGCACCAGCAGATGGCGCAGTCGGGCCTCGAACTCGGCCGGATGGAACGGGCTCAGACAGAAATCGTCGAAGAGTTCATCGCGCAGGGACAGATCGGGCAGTTGGCTGCCGCGGACCAACACCAGCATCGATTCCACCTCGCGGGCGCGCACGGCGCGCGCCAGTGTCCAGCCGGCATCGGTCTCACCGCTGCAGTCGATGACTGCACCCAACCATCCCTCGGCGGGTTCGCGCGCCACCGCATCTTCGGCGGTGTCGACCTCGATCCACTTGGTGCCGGCCAGGTCGAGGGCCCGGGCCAACTCCGGGGTCATCGGGTCGCCGAACACCACGAGACAGCCCGCGGGCCCGGTGGTGTCGGCGGCACTCATCACAGCGACCCCAGGTACCGGTCCAATTCGAATCGGCTGACATGGGTCTTGTAGCCGCGCCATTCATCGCGCTTATTGCGCAGGAACCACTCGAAGATGTGGTCGCCGAGGACTTCATGCACCAACTCCGATGTCTCCATGGTGCGCAGTGCATCGGCGAGCGATTGGGGCAGTTGGGTGATCCCGGCCCGTTCGAGTTCGGCATCACCGAGATCGAACAGGTTGGCATCGGCCTCGGGGGGCAGCTCATAGCCCTCATCGATGCCTTTCATCCCGGCAGCGAGGATCAGGGCGAAGGCCAGATACGGATTGCAGGCCGCATCGGGGGAGCGGAACTCGAGGCGTGTCGCCAGTGGATTGCCCTTCTTGGGGACCGGGACCCTGATGAGACCGCTGCGGTTGTTGCGCGCCCAGCTGATATGGATGGGGGCCTCGAATCCGGGCACCAGGCGCTTGTAGCTGTTGACGGTCTGGTTGGTGATGGCGGTGATCTCAGCGGCATGGCGCAATAGGCCAGCCATGAACTGTTTGGCGAGCGGTGACAGGTTGTAGGCGTCATCGGCGTCGTAGAAGGCGTTCTCGTCACCGCGGAACAGCGAGAGATGGATGTGCATCCCCGAGCCCTGGACCCCTTCGAGGGGTTTGGGCATGAAGGTCGCATGCACCCCTTGGGCGGCTGCGACCTCGCGGACCACATGGCGAAAGGTCATCACCGAATCGGCCATGGTGAGCGCATCGGTGTGGCGCAGGTCGATCTCCTGCTGGGACGGTGAGTCCTCGTGGAAGCTGTACTCGACGGGGATGCCCATCTGCTCGAGTTGGCGGATGGTCTGCTTGCGCAGACTGCCCGAGGCATCGCGTGTCGTCAGATCGAAGAACCCGCCCGAGTCGAGGGGCACCGGCGCCTGGCCGGCCACCGGTGGCTCGAAATAGAAGAATTCGATATCGGGAGCGATGTAGAACGCGAGACCGCGCTCGTGGGCGGCGCGCATATGGCGGCGCAGGACCTGGCGGGGATCGCCCTCGAAGGCGGTGCCGTCGAGTCGGTGGATATCGCAGAACACCCG
>SKFX01000140.1 GCA_007117775.1 Ilumatobacteraceae bacterium | reverse complement strand
CGCGGCCAGGGATCGGGCCGCCGGGTGAACAGCACCGGTACGCCCACCGTGTACAGCAGGCCGCCGGCCACGACCAGCACCAGCACCGGCGTGCTCAGATACCGCCAGAGCGCGGGCGCCGCTGCGATCGCCGTCCACCCGAGGATCGGATAGAGCGAATATCCCAACCAGCGCCAGCGGTCGAACGCGACCAATTTGACGAACACGCCCAACAGCGCGCCGCTGACGACCACGATGAGCAGCGGAACCCCCCATCTCGGTGGCAGAGCGATAACGCTGAGCGGCACATAGGTGCCGGCGATCCACAGATAGATCATCGAGTGGTCGAGGCGCTGCATGATCGTGCGAGCCCGCGGCGACTCGGCCAGTCGGTGGTAGGCCGCCGATACACCGAAACCGGCGAGCAGCGTGGCCGTGTAGATCGCCATGACCACCCGGGCCGCCGGCCCATCAGCGGCGATCAGCACGATCAGGCCCGCCGGAATGGTCACGAAAAAGGCCCAGGTGTGCATCCGGCCGCGCCATACAGGCCGCGCCGGCGCACTCGATGCCGGAACCGGGAGTGCGAGATCGCTCACCGACTGCACCGTATCACCGAGACCGCTGACGCCATGGTCGGTTTCATGGATTGTCGATGCCCAATTCAGCGATGAACGGGCTCGGGTCGGCTCCGGTGACGACCACACAACGCTCGACCGACCGGGTGAGGCCGACGTGGAAGATCCGACGCTCCTCCTCGACATCATCGGCGAGTCGGTGCGGCATCCGCAGTGCATCAGCCTGATGCACAACCACCATCGGCCATTCGAGGCCCTTGACCCGATGGATCGTCGAGAGCACCACACCGCTGTCGGTGCTGGCGAGGCCGCCGACGGCATCGATGACGCCGCCGAACTCGCTGGGTGTCGGGGCGCGCGCTGCGATCTGGCGAATCGCCGTGAGATGATCGTGCTCTGGCGGCAGGATCGTGGAGGATGACTCACCGATGCCCCCGCCACACTCGCCGATCACCTCCAACCACTGCAGCACCGTTGCTCCATCCGCGATCGCTCCCCGAGCGCTTCTCAGCGTGGCCGTGACGTGACCGAGGCGCTCGGGCACCGATCCGCTGAGGGCGCACAGATCTCGGATGCGCAGGTCGCCGACGCGTCCGGGGCGTGCCGACAACCCCGCTCCCGATGCACCCCGCACACCTGTGATCACCCCGATAGACGCGGTGTCGATCTCGGGGCCAACGGTGCGCGGCGATCTCCTCTTCGGATCAGCGAGGATCGCCGCCAGATCGGCCGGATCCACCAGCGCTCCCGGGCGCGCCATGCTCATGGTCCACCACGCCCGGATCGACGCGATGACGCGATGCACACTGAAGTCGACCGAACTGGGCGCGTTCACCGCGATCCCTGCGGCGGCGAGTTCGAGATGCACGGGCACCAACAGCGCATTGACGCGCGCCAGCACCGCGATCGATGCCGGTGGGATACCGGCATCGACGGCATCTGCCACCGCCGCCACGGTGTCGGCCACGGGATCCGATGAGCAGATCACCTCGAGGCCACCACCGCTGATATCGGTCGGTGGGCGCGCCGAGGAGATGATCTGCTTCGGTGCCCGATGCCGGTTGTTCGCCAAGAGCGCGCTCACCGCCGAGACGACCGGTGATGGACACCGGTGATTGACATCGAGCTGATGCCGCCGAATGGTCGTCGATGCCGTGGTCGTATCGAACGCCTCGGGTGCGATCAACCAGTCGGGTCGAGCCCCTGCGTACCCGTAGATCGTCTGGTCATCGTCACCGACGCCATAGATCGACCCGGCGGGCCCTGCGAGGAGTTGGATCAGGGCCATATGTGCTGGTGTCAGATCCTGGAACTCATCCACCAACAGCAGCCGGCAGCTCCGCTGGGCCACTTCGCGCGCCGTCGGATCCTCGGTGAGCACCTCGAGGGCGAGATGGATCTGCCCATCGAAGTCCACGACACCATTGCGCTCGAGCGCAGCGCGATAGCGCACCCAGACGCGCATCAGCGATGGTGCCCGCTCGCTGAACTGCTCGGCCACCTCCTGTGGGTCGCGCATCCGGAGCCGAATTCGCACGAACGCCTCGCGATAGGTCTGGATCATCTCGTCGGTCACGGCCTGCCGGGCCACTGAGGAGATCGCGTCGCGCAGCAGCGCTCCCGAGCGCTCCTCTCCGATCGTGGCGCGCTGATCATGCCGCGGCGCGAACGGTGCTGCGCCGTTGATGATCGCCAAGGCGATCGAGTTCAGCGTGCGGATCTGCAGGCCTGGAAGATCCGCAGTTCGCCCGACCAGTTCATCCCGGGCGCGCCGGTTGAACGCCAGCATGGTGATCGCCGATGCCGGCACCCGCCAGACCTCGATGAGGTGCCGCGCCCGCTCGGTGAGCACTCGAGTCTTTCCCGATCCGGCCGGTGCGATCACCCGAACCGTGCCCGAGGGCTCCTCGACGGCGGCTCGCTGGGCGGCCGAGAGCTCGGCGCGAGCCGGACCGGGCCTCGACGGCTCCAGCGAACCGTGTTCGAGTGCGACACCCGAGATCACGTCAGCTCCGTCGATCACGACCAAACGCGGTGGACCGGCATCGATCCAGCACCATCGGCCATCGGGGATGCAGATATCACCCTTCGCGACGCTGGTGACCTCCTCGGTCGGTGTCGGCAGTCGGCCACCGAGCTGCACCGCACGCTCCAGCGCCCACCAACCGAGGCGCCCCGGGCGAAGATCGATCGCATTCGACCAGATCAGCCACTGCAGCCGTTCCAGATCGGCCATCGACCCCGAGGCCGCCCGCAACGGCCGATACGATGCGCTGGACGATCCCTGCCCGGATATGACCATCGAGGCCGACTCCTCGACCACGATCACTGCCGCGATACGTCGTTCGGCAAGGCCGCTCAACGTCGCGGTCCGATGACGCGGATCGGTGAGTGCGGTGACGTCGATCGTGATCCGTGGCGCCGACCGCCATGCCGGGGGCACCACGGTGTCATCGGCGACGACGAGGTTTCGCCCCAACTCCCCGGGTGGGTTCAGACTCCACGGCGGTCCGGGGCCGACCGACCACTCGCCGCTGTCCAACCGATGTACCGCCGCTGACCCCTGAGATATCGACCCCATGGGGCGGTTGTAGTCCCGGGCTGTGACATCATGAACCGGGTCAGGCCTCCGACGTCGAGGAATCAAACGTCACCGGACACCGGGAACGGCACCGGTGATGACGCAACGAGCGTTGATCAGCCGCTGACGGTCGGATGGCCATCAGCCACCCAGTCGATGATCCCGCCCATGTCATAGACCGATCCGAGTCCGAGCGTCAACATGCGCTGGGTCGCCGGCACGCTGCGACTCCCACTGCGGCAGTACACGACATAGGTCTGCTCCGGATCGAGTGCTGCGACGCGGGCATCGAAATCCGGAGACGACACATCGATGAGTGTCGCACCCTCGATTCGGACTTCGTCATATTCGCCGGGGGTGCGCACATCGATCAGGACTGCGCCCTGTTCGAGCAACTCGATCCCCTCGGCTCCCGACACCACCGGCGCGAACGCCGGCACGGCGGGCTGGGCAGCACCGGCCTCAACCGGTGCTGTTGCGGCATCGAGTTGCTCGGCAGCACCGCCACAGGACGCGAGCACCAGTGCTCCGGCCACCCCGAGGGCGATCATCGACCTGCGACGCATATCCCGACTCGACCGCCACGACTTCCATTTGTACGGACTATTCATGCTCCCACCATACCCCATCATCAGGGCGACTTCCTCGCACCACCTCGCCATGTCATATCGCCGTATCGCGTCGATCTGGCACCCGAGCGGACCGGTCCGGTGACGCCGATCATGCACCGACTCGGGCGTTGTCATCAAACTGTCATATACCCGGACATGCCGATACACTGCCGCCAATGCGCCATGGCGTCCGGGGGAACCGCAGTCTCGGGTCTCGAGCCCGAACCCTGACGATCGTTGCAGTTGCTCTCGGGCTTGCGACGGTCGCCCCACTCGACGTCTCCGCCGAGACGTCCGATGCCGCGGCGCAGCGCGCCGCAGCAGAGATCCAAGCGGCACGCGATCGGGCCAATCAGGCCGCTGAGGCGATGTGGAACGCGGAATCCGACCTGGATGTGCTCAACGTGGAATTGGCTGAGCTGTCCGTCGAGGTGGCTGCGCTCGAAGAGACCACCGCTGCGTTGCGCAGCGAGATCGAAGATCTCGCCGTGCGGCGCTTCACCAGTTCTGGTGCACGCTCGATTCCCTTCGCCAGCAGTCCGAGCGCATTCACCGACGATGCCGTCAGCGATGTCTACGTGGCTGCGGCCACCGGGGCATCGGCGAGCACGCTCAATGAATACGAGGCCAGCCGCATCGCGCTCGACAACCACCGAGAGCGACTCGATCAACGACTGACCGAAACCGAAGCAGCTCGTGAACGCTTCGAGGCGCTGCGCGCCGAGGCCGAGACCGAGGTGATCAGGCTCCAAGAGATCGAACAGCAGCGCCTGCGCGATGAGGCGGTGCGCGCCGAACTCGAGCGGCAACGGCGGGAACGCGCCGAGGCCGAACGTGCCCGCGCCGCCGCGGCCCAAGCAACACCCGCTGCTGCAAACACCCCCCAACAGGGTGCGGGCTCGGGCGCACCCACACCGGCGGGGGCGCCCGAGACCGCACCGACACCCGCTCCAGCACCACCGCGTGCCGGCATCGCCTGTCCGGTCGCCGGAGCGACCGGCTTCAGTGATACGTGGGGGGCACCGCGTTCTGGTGGCCGCCGACACCAGGGCGTCGACATGATGTCGCCGACGGGCACCCCCCTCGTCGCTGTCGTCTCCGGACAGATGCGCACCCGCACCAACCGACTCGGCGGCAATGCGATCTGGTTGAGCGGTGATAACGGCGATCGGTACTACTACGCCCACCTCAGCCGCTGGGAGGGAGGCTCGCGCCGGGTCTCACAGGGTGAGGTCATCGGCTACGTCGGCTCGACGGGCAATGCCACCGTCCCCCACCTGCACTTCGAGATCCATCCGGGCGGCGGGTCGGCGGTGAACCCCTATCCGGCGGTCCGCGCCGCCTGCTGATCCACTCGCCGGCGATCGTGCTGCAATCAGCCCGGCCGAGCCGAGCCGCTGCTGCCGGAGCGATCGACCCTTCGTCGGGCACCGCCCTGCTCTGGGCCAGCGCCTCGTCTCACTCCTCGCTGTCGACCGACCCACAGACGCGAATGAGGGGGCGGCCCGACGGGCCGCCCCCTCATTCATTCACTCAGATGATCGTCGCCATGAGCGACGATTCGGATCAGATGTCGTTGCGACGACGGGTGGCACCGACGATGCCCACACCACCGAGCAGCACCGCACCGGCCGCAGCGGCCAACAGCGCTGAGTTCACACCGACCGAGGGCAGGTCCGAAGCCTCATCGGCCACGGTCTCCTCAGCGGCGTCGCCACCGTCACCGGCGGTCTCGTCAGCCTCGAGCAGCGGCACATCGTCAGCGATGGACGGCGGCACCAGCACACCATCGATCACATGGATGACGCCATTGCAGGCCTCGATATCGGTGGCCACGACATTGACGTTGCCGTTGAGCACCACCGAGTCACCGTCGACGGTGATCTCGACGTCCTGGCCGGCCAGGGTGGTGGCCTCGGACAGCTCGACCACATCGGCGGCCTTCACCTCTCCGGCGACCACGTGGTAGGTCAGGATCGTGGTCAGGGTGCCGGTATCGGCGATGACGGCGTCGAGGTCGACGGTCTCACCGAGTGCTGCGAAGGCGTCATCGGTTGGCGCGAAGACAGTGAACGGGCCCTGCGAGCAGTCACCCATCACGTCGACGAGGCCAGCTGCGGTCACCGCAGCGACCAGGGTGTCGAAGTCACCGGCTTCGACGGCGACGGCTGCGATGCTGTCATCATCGATGGCACCGGCGGTCATCGGGGCAAGGGCGAGGGCGCCAGCGGCCATACCGCCGGCCAGAATCTTCAGGGAACGCTTCATATCTCTCCAGTCGTTGTTCACGTTGTCGTACGAGTTGTCGCACGGTGTCAGGTACACGTTCATGTCCACCTGACATCAATGTACCCTAACGACGTTAGGGCATTTTCGGGATTCGCGCTCGACCGAGCACCGCAATGCAGCACTGGCAGAGTCGCCATCTCGGAGGCTATGTGAGTACGGTGATCGCAGATGGGGCCATTCGGCCCGCGACCGATTCGGGCCGACGGCGACCGCAGCGATGCGTTCTCAACGGTATTGATGACAGCGATACCGGGGCCCAGCGAGGAGGACCACGATGGATTTCGAGATCCCCGACGATCTGAGGGCCTATCTCGACGAACTCGATGCCTTCATCGAGGCCGAGATCGCTCCGCTCGAGGCCCACGACGACAACATCAGATTCTTCGATCACCGCCGCGAGGACGCCCGCACCGACTGGGAGCGCGGCGGACTACCCGATGAACGCTGGGAGGAACTGCTCGCCGAGGCACGCCGGCGCGCCGATGCCGCCGGCCATTACCGCTATCCGTTCCCGGCCGAATACGGTGGCCGCAACGGCACCAATCTCGGGATGGCCGTCATCAGGGAACATCTGGCACGCCGCGGCCTCGGCCTGCACAACGACCTGCAGAACGAGCATTCGATCGTCGGCAACAACGTCGGTCTGATGCTGATGCTGCACTATGGCACCGACCGGCAGCGACAGGAGTGGGTCGAGGACCTTGCGGCCGGCCGACGGGGGTTCGCGTTCGGGATCACCGAACCCGATCACGGCTCTGATGCGACCCATATGGAGACCGCGGCGGTCCGCGACGGTGATGAGTGGGTGATCGATGGCGAGAAGACCTGGAACACCGGCATCCACCGCGCCGGCCACGATCTGATCTTCGCCCGCACCTCAGGCGATGCCGGCGATGCCGATGGCATCACGGCGTTCCTGGTGCCGACCGATGCCGACGGTTTCGAAATCCTCGAGTTCCTGTGGACCTTCAATATGCCGACCGACCACGCCCATATCCGTCTCAGCGGTGTGCGCGTCGGCGACGAGGCGATCTTCGGCGGTCTCGGTCGCGGTCTGCAGGTGGTCCAGCACTTCTTCAACGAGAACCGCATCCGCCAGGCCGCCTCCAGTCTCGGGGCAGCGCAGTACTGCATCGACCGGTCCGTCGAGTACGCCCGAGGTCGCGCACCGTTCGGCAAACCACTGGCCACCAACCAGGCGATCCAGTTCCCACTCGTGGAACTGCAGACCCAATGTGAGATGCTGCGCGCCCTGATCCACAAGACCGCATGGCAGATGGACACCCACGGTGCGTTCAGCGTCTCGGACAAGGTCTCGATGTGCAACTACTGGGCGAACCGGCTCTGTTGTGAGGCCGCGGACCGCGCCATGCAGGTCCACGGCGGGCTCGGCTACAGCCGGCATCTTCCCTTCGAGCACATCTACCGGCATCACCGCCGCTACCGGATCACCGAGGGATCAGAAGAGATCCAGATGCGTCGCGTGGCCGGGTACATGTTCGGGTTCATGGGCCAGCGCGCCCCCAAAGGAGTCCGAGACTGAGAGCGCTGCCACTCCCCGAGCCCGACGATGTCGTCGCCTGGACCCGAGCGCATCTCGGGGATCTCACCGGTGCCGATCCGGTTGGCCAGCCCACCGCACCGCCGGGAGCCACCGGGTTCACCGGCACCCAGGCAGCTGCTGATCGGGCGCTCGCGGCCCTCGATCTCACCGGGTATGCCGAGCATCGAAACGAGGTCTGGCCACCGCACCGGCGGGGCGCGACGCGTCTGTCGCCCCATATCCGCCACGGCCTGCTCCCCCTGCCCCGGGTGGACGCAGCCGCAGACCGAAGCGGAGACGCCTCTGACCGGCAGCGGTTCCGCGATGAGTTGGCGTGGCAGGAGTACGCCCGCCACCTCTATGCCCGCCTCGGCTCCGGACTCTCGACACCGATCCGATTCGAACCCGTGGCCACATCACCACCGGGCATCCACCCCGAACCGGAGACCGATCCATCGTTCGGCGCTGCGATGCGATGTATCGAATCGGTGGTCGATGAATTGCACACCACCGGCTGGTTGACGAACCAGACCCGCATGTGGATGGCATCGCATTGGACCCTGCGGAGGCACTGGGACTGGCGCAGTGGCGAGGACTGGTTCTTCCGCCACCTCCTCGACGGGTCGCGCGCCGCCAACCGGATGGGATGGCAGTGGGTCGCGGGAACTGCGACCGGACGGCCCTTTGGTTTCGCCCGAGCCCAGGTGGAGCGCCGGGCACCGGGGCTCTGCGACGGGTGTGGGCTGCGAGACCGGTGCCCGATCGAGCAGTACCCGGAACTGAATGATCCAGTCCCCCTCAGCGAACCGGCTCGAACGGGCGCATTGGAGCCAGATGAGGTCGCCGCCATCGCCGGGCCGGCCGACGCGATGATCCACTCGATACCCGATGGCGTCTGGATCACCGCTGAATCCCTCGGCGACGATGATCCAGCCCTGGCGCACTGGCCAGAGCTCCCGGTGTGGTTCGTGTTCGACGACGCACTGCTCGGCCGGCTGCGACTGTCATCCGCACGACTCGTATTCATCACCGAACGCCTGGCCGAACTGGCCGAGCAGCGCCGCGTGCAGATCTGGCGCGGCCGTCCCGCCGAGGTCCTCGCCGACATGGCGGTGGCGGCCACCTTCACCCCGGTGCCCGGATGGCGGCGCATCAGCGAAGCGATCGAGATCGCCGCGATCCATCCATGGCCGTGGCTCATACGACCGGCACGCCAGCGCATCCAGAGCTACCGCGCCTGGCGCTCATCGAGTTGAGCCGCGCCGTGACGCGTCGATGGCCTACTGGCTGTCGCGGAAGTACTCCCAGGCATCCACCTCGGTACCGTCGGGCAGCACGCACATCGGCTCGGGGCCGACGGTCTCGCCGCCCTGCTCCTCACAGAACACCGCTGCTGGATTCGCGAGACCCACCGCTTCGTGATTGGCGCGGTAGAACTCCCACTCCTCGATGCGCTCACCGTCGATCTCACAGATCCCGACCTGACCGTCGGCGACCTCATCGATCACGAGCTCGCCACCCTGCTCAACACAGAACACCGAGGCTGGATTGGCGAGGCCGACATCATCATCGTCATCGTCGCCACCACAGGCCACGACGGTGAGGCCGAGCACCACCGAAGCGGTTCCGGCGACGAGCTTGCGGGTGAAGGAGCGATGCATTGGGGAACCTTTCGTCGAGGGGCACATGAGGATGCTGCAACAAAGCCTACTTCCCCCATGAGCACAGCTCGGGGCACCCCGGCCCGAACGACCAACGGCCGGTCGGAGGGAACGAATCCCCGCCGACCGGCCGTCTGGAACGGTGGTGTCGAACGCCTCGTGGCCGCCGCCGTCGTGTTCAGCTGCAGCCGCTGGTGCTCCCGCAACTCGGGCATGCATGGCAGCTGCCAGCGCGCATCATCTGCACACCACAGGTCATGCACATCGGCGCATCACCCATCCGGACCTCATCGGATGCCGGCTGCGGGCGCAGGACGCCGCGGGCATCGGTGTTGTCCTCGGGGGTGGGCGCGAGCGTCCCGTTCTCGAGAGCCGCAGCCAGTTCGGCCGCGCTGGTCACCGACTTGGGATCGGCGGCGACCTCGGTGCCCTGGGAGGTGGTGACCACCGACTCCTCGACACCGGGCAGCGTGGGCTGCATACGCTCATCGACCGAGAAGATGGCCAACTCAGCGCGCTCGTCATAGGTGAGGTACTCGAGCGCCAGCTTGCGGAACAGGTAGTCCATGATCGATGAGGCGAAGCGGATATCGGGATCGTCGGTCATGCCGGCGGGCTCGAAGCGCATGCTGGTGAAGGCCTCGACGAAGGCCCGCAACGGCACGCCGTACTGCAGCCCGTAGGAGATGGACTTCGCGAACGCGTCCATGATCCCCGACAGGGTCGAGCCCTGCTTGGAGACCGTCAGGAAGATCTCACCGGGCTGGCCGTGCTCGTATTCACCAATGGTGGCGAATCCCTTGCAGTCCGCCACCCGGAACTCGAAGGTCCGACTGACACGGGTTCGCGGCAGTTTCTGGCGCACCGGCTGGTGGATGACCTTCTCGACCACCTTGACGACCTCGTCGGCAACGGCATCGGCCGCAGCGGATCCATCGGACTCAGCCGAGTCCTTCTTCACCGTGGAGAGCGGCTGGCCCACCTTGCAGTTATCGCGGTAGATCGCAACGGCCTTGAGACCGAGTTCCCACGACAGCATGTGCAGGGCTGCGACCTCTTCGACGGTCGCGTCCTCGGGCATGTTGACCGTCTTGGAGATCGCACCCGACAGGAACGGCTGGACCGCACCCATCATGCGCACATGGCCCTTGTAGTGGATGGTGTTATCACCCATCGAGCAGGCGAACACCGAGCCGTGCTCAGCCGTGAGATGCGGCGCACCCAGGATCGACTTGTTCTCGTCGATATAGGCGACGATCTCATCGGTCTGCTCAGCGCTGTACCCGAGGCGGCGAAGGGCACGCGGGATCGTCTGGTTGACGATCGACATGGTGCCGCCGCCGACCAGCTTCTTCATCTTGACCAAGCCGAGGTCCGGCTCGATACCGGTGGTATCGCAGTCCATCATCAGCCCGATGGTCCCGGTCGGTGCGAGCACCGAGGCCTGGGAGTTGCGCACGCCGTACTCCTCGCCATCGCGGACCGCTGACTCCCAGGACTGCTGGCCGGCGGTGGCCAGCGCCTCAGGAACGGCGTCGATGCCCTCGATCTGATAGCTGGCGTCGCGATGCATGCGCAGGACGCGCAGCATGTGCTCCTCGGTCTCGGAGAACCCGGCGAAGGGGCCGAGACGCGCTGCGGTGCGAGCACTCACGGCATAGGCGTGGCCGGTCATGATCGACGTCAGCGATGCCGCCCATGCACGACCCTCAGCCGAGTCATAGGCATAGCCGAGGGCCATCAAGAGCGCCCCGAGGTTGGCGTAGCCCAGGCCGAGCTGGCGGAACCGACGGCTGGTCTCACCGATCTCGGGCGTCGGATAGTCGGCGCGACCGACCAGGATCTCCTGAGCGGTGAACATCACCTCGATGGTGTGCATATAGCCATCGATATCGAACTCGTCGTCACCGCCGATGCCATCGCCGTCGAGGTACTTGAGCAGGTTGATCGACGCCAGGTTGCACGCCGAGTCGTCGAGGTGCATGTACTCCGAGCACGGGTTGGAGCCGTTGATCCGGCCGGTGTTGTGGGCGGTATGCCACTTGTTGATGGTGGTGTCGAACTGCAGACCCGGATCCGCGCACTCCCAGGCGGCCTGGGCGATCTGATTCCACAGGTCGCGTGCCGGCACGGTCTTGATGACCCGGCCATCCACCACCGAGGTCAACGCCCAGTCGGCGTCATCGACCACGGCCTGCATGAAGTCGTCGGTGACGCGCACCGAGTTGTTGGCGTTCTGGTACTGGATCGAGAACGAGTCCGAACCATCGAGGTCCATATCGAAGCCGGCATCGCGCAGTACATGGGCCTTGCGCTCCTCTTTCACCTTGCACCAGATGAACTCCTCGACGTCGGGGTGGTCGACGTTCAAGATGACCATCTTGGCGGCGCGCCGGGTCTTGCCACCGGACTTGATGGTGCCGGCCGAGGCATCGGCGCCGCGCATGAAGCTGACCGGACCTGAGGCGGTGCCACCGCCCTCGAGCATCTCCTGGCTGGAGCGGATCCGCGACAGGTTGATGCCCGAGCCCGAGCCTCCCTTGAAGATGACGCCCTCTTCGCGGTACCAGTTGAGGATCGAGTTCATGGTGTCGTCGACCGACAAGATGAAGCATGCCGATGCCTGCTGGGGCACACCCTTGACACCGATGTTGAACCACACCGGGCTGTTGAACGCAGCGCGCTGGGTCACCAGGATGTACTTGAGTTCATCGCGGAACGACTCGGCCTCCTCGTCATCGACGAAGTAACCGCCCTCAATGCCCCACGTCGTGATGGTATCGGCCACACGGTCGATGACCTGGCGCAACGAGGTCTCGCGCTCAGGGGTGCCGAGGGTGCCGCGGAAGTACTTCTGGGCGACGATGTTGGTGGCGTTCAGCGACCAGGTGTTCGGGAACTCGACGCCGAGCTGCTCGAATGCGACCGAGCCGTCCTTCCAGTTCGTGAGGCGCGCATCGCGCAACTCCCATTCGACCTCGTCATAGGGATGGACTCCCGGCGAGGTGAAGAGGCGCTTGATGCCGATGGAGAGGCGCTCGGATGCGATTGACATGGGAGATTCCCTTCGAGATGTTCGTTGTCTGATGTGTCGTCTTCGATCGTTTCACCGGCCCCAGACCGCCGCGCCCCCTGCTGAACATTGTTCATCGATGGGATCGGTGTCCGTGACCGCCGGTGGGATCACTAGATGTTGTTGTGGAGGTCGCCAGTTCTGACTGTCAACCACAACCGGTAGTGGTAGATACCGGACTTGAAATTACAGCACTGTAACTCGGCGCCGTCAAGTCTTATTGGCGAAACCGTTGCATTGCAGGGCTTCGAGCACCGCGTCTGGCTGGCGCGCCGGGTGAACGGTGCTCGAACCCGGACACGATCCGGGGTCGAACCGGCCGCTCGACGGTGCGATATCGCAGGTTCAGGATCACGGATCTGTTGACCCGCTCCCAGGACACCCGGCGGACGAGGTGGTCTCCGGACGTTCTGCTTTGCCGCGTATCGCACCGTCAGCGGCACGGCCGCCCAATATAGGAGTGCGGCCCTGTGGGAAGGAAGAGGATAAGCCTGTGAATTTCGCCCGATCTGCTGTGTGCATCCCTGTGCGCAATGCTGTGGGCAACACCGTCGGGCTGTGCATGAACAGGGCCCATCACCGCACCTGGCAGCCGGGCGCGAGCACGTCGCTCCAGCCCGTGATGTCCCGAGCACACCGATCACCACGCGCGGATGCCGTGATCGATGGCGAGATCCATGCGAAGATCCGAGTGTGAACGGTGCACTCGAGCGGCTCATCCCCGCTCCCCCGATGCCGATCGATTCGATCGGCGATCACTATGGTCCGCTCGGCACGCCACCCGATGATCGACGCCCGCGCATCGCGGTCTGCATGGTGTCGAGCCTCGATGGGTCGATCGCCGTCGCCGGGCGATCTGGCGGCCTCTCGAACCCCAACGATGCCGAGGTGCTGCGGACGCTTCGCCGACATGCCGATGTCGTGATCGTCGGAGCGGGAACGGTTCGCGATGAGTCATATGGTGCTCCGGTGCGCGCCGACCAGCGCGTCGGGGTCGTGACCATGTCGGGCGATGTCGACGTTGCCGGCCCGCTGTTCGCGAACGGCAACGGATTCTTGATCTGCCCGACCGATACCGACGCGCCGCGCGGCGTCGAGGTGCTCAGCGTCGCGCGCCATGGAACCGGCATCGATATCACCGAAGCTGTCACGCGACTCGCCGATATCTCAGGAGATGGGATCGCCCAGGTGCTCTGCGAGGGTGGCGCACGGCTCAACGGCGCACTCCTCGAAGCCGACCTGGTCGATGAGTTGAATCTCACCGTCTCGCCGTTGCTGATCGGTGGTGCCGGGCCTCGGCTCAGCGCCACCGACTCCGAGGTGATGCAGCGATTCGAGCTCGCGCAACTCATCGTCGATGCCGACTCCATGGTGTTCAGCCGCTGGACCCGTCATCAGCGCGATCGCTGACCACCCAGCGCTGCGACCACCGGCGGCGAGACCGCGCTCAGTGTTGGGTCTTGTTCAACAACTCGATCTCACGGTGAAAATCAGCGGCGGCATCGAAGTCCTTGTAGACCGACGCGAAGCGCAGATATGCGACCTCATCGATCTCACGGAGTCGCTCGAGGACCAAGAGGCCCACCTGGGAACTGTTGACCTCAGCTCCGCCGAGGCGCAGCTGATCCTCGACATCGATGGCGAGCTGCTCGACCACTTCATCGGACACCTCGCGCCCCTTGGTCGCTGCCACCACACCGGCGATGACTTTGAGCCGGTCGAATCCCTCGCGCTCGCCTCCGGACTTGATCACCACCAGCGGCACCTCATCGACACGCTCATAGGTGGTGAAGCGATGCGCGCAGGCCAGACACTGCCGACGCCGACGGACCGCAGCGCCCTCCTCGGCGAGACGCGAATCGACGACTTTGGTGTCATCATCTCGACAGCGTGGACAGAGCACCGCTTCAGGGTAGCGCCCGCGCCGCCCACGCCCCCGCCAGCCCAGCGTCCAGGCAACCCCCCGTTCAGGGAAGGATCAGCACCTGGCCCGCCTCGATGGAGGCACCGCCGTTGTAGCTGATCAGTGCATCGAGATAGCGCCCGTGGGCGATCTCTCCGCGATAGCGCGCTGCGATCGACCACATCGTGTCGCCGGGCAGAGCGACCACCGTCGCCTGCGACAGTCCCTGGACCGTGTCGGCGCCAGCCACTGGTCCGGCCCCGGAGGCGGAGGCAGTCACACCTCCGGGACCAGCCAGCACTCCTGCGCCGACCATGGCGACCATGAACAGCGCAGCGACCATGACCACCACGGCCACAACACGACGACGGCGGTACACCGCCGCCATATCACCATGCGCACCACGACTCGACCGTCCACTGGGGGCCGTCGATGGGATCGCACGGTGGGCCCGCATCTGAGGGGCGTGGGGAATCCGATGGGTGGTGAGGGCGAGCGTCATTGAAACCTCCGAACAGATGTACGACGTACATTTGTACCCGAACACACATTCGATGTCAACCTCCCTGCTGGAAATCGTCCACATGCTGGGCCGATGCAGGCCTCGACACCGTGTCGGTGCGTACAGGCGTTCTTCGTACAGGTGTTTGACATCATCTCCGAACGCATGTACGATGACCCCATGTCTCCTCAGCGAATCACCGCCCGTCAACGAGAGATCCTCGATTACATCGAGGCCCAGATGCAGGCCCGCGGCTATCCACCTTCGGTCCGCGAGATCGGTGAGGCGGTCGGGCTCACCTCACCGTCCACGGTGCACAGCCACCTCAACACCCTCGAACGGCTCGGCTATCTGCGTCGGGATCCGACCAAGCCGCGCGCCATTGAGGTCCGTTGGGACCCGAACTCCGGTGCGGTGATGGAACGTCGGCCCGTCCGCCATGTGCCCCTCGTCGGAGACGTCGCCGCCGGCACCGATGTATTGGCCGAGGAGAACGTCGAAGAACTGCTGCCGGTGCCCCTGGACTTCACCGGAGAGGGTGAACTCTTCATGTTGCGGGTCCGCGGCGATTCGATGATCGATGCGGGCATCCTCGACGGTGACTTCGTGATCGCGGTGCAGCAGAGCACCGCCAGCAACGGCGATGTCGTGGTCGCTGGCCTCCCCGAAGGCGATGCGACGGTCAAGACGTTCCGGCGCCGTGGCGGCAGGATCGAACTGATCCCGTCGAACTCGACCATGGAACCGATCGAACTGCCCGCTGAGCAGGTCGTCATCTTCGGGCGCGTCGTCACCGTCCTGCGCCGACTCTGATCGACCCGCTCACTCGCCGATCGAGTTCAGCCGACGGCCGCGCACCGCGATGCTCAGGCCGTCGTGACCACGAATTCGTTCAACCGGCCGACCGCTGATTCGGGAAGCCGTGCCTGCACGATGAATCCGTCGTCGCATTCGGTCATGTCGATGACCTCTCCCTCGCGGTGCAGTGCTGCGATCACATCACCCCTCGCGTAGGGAACGCGCAACTCGACCCGACTCGAGATGACGCGCAGTCGATTCGCCAACTCCTCCAAGAAGTGATCGATCCCAGCACCGGTGACGGCACTGACCCCGACCGAGCGTGGATGGTCGGCGATGAGTGCAACCCCGGCATCATCGACCAGGTCCACCTTGTTGAACACCAGCATCTCGGTCACCTGATCGGCACCGATCTGAGCGAGCACCTCGCGCACTGCGGCGATCTGAGCCTCGGGATCATCGCAGGCTGCATCGACGACGTGCACGATGTGGTCGGCCTGTGAGGCGACTTCGAGCGTCCCCTTGAAGGCCTCCACGAGGTCATGGGGAAGGTGGCGCACGAATCCGACGGTGTCAGAGACCAGCACCGGCTCACCTCCGGGAAGGGCCAGCCGACGCGTCGTTGGATCCAAGGTGGCGAACAGTCGGTCCTCGGTCAGCACCCCGGCCTCGGTGAGACGGTTCAACAATGTGGACTTGCCGGCGTTGGTGTAGCCGACGATCGCCACCGACGCGAGGCCGCTGCGGGACCGCTGTTTGCGCTGGAGCTCCCGGTTTGAGGCCAACGACTGAAGATCGCGTTCGAGTTTGTTGATCCGCCGTTTGATCCGCCGGCGGTCCACCTCGAGGCGGGTCTCACCGCCGCCGAAGCGGGCGCCCACACCACCGCGCTGCTGGGCGAGTTTCGCTCCCGCACCGCGCCGCAGGCGCGGCAGGCGGTACCGCAGCAGAGCCAATTCCACCTGTGCCTTGCCCTCTTGGCTGCGTGCGTTCTGGGCGAAGATGTCGAGGATCACCGCCGTGCGATCGATGGCGGTGCGTCCCAGGAGCCGCTCGAGGTTGTACTGCTGTGCCGGAGCCAGTTCGGCATCGAACACCACGGTGTCGGCATCGACCGCGAGGCACAGTTCACGCAGCTCATCGGCCTTGCCCCGGCCGATGTAAAAGGTGTGGTCGGGGGCATCGCGATGCTGCACCAGCGTTCCCACCACATCGGCGCCGGCAGTGTCGACCAGCAGTGCCAATTCGGCCAGCCGCGCCTCGAGATCGTCGGCGGTTTCGGATCCGAGGCCGACACCGACCAGGACGATCCGCTCTCGGATGGTCCGGTCGATGAGCGTCGAGCCGAGCGCCTCTGAGTACGGAGTGCTCATCAGAGCGCAACCTCGATACGAGCGATGTGGGTTGCTGGGCCTCGAAGAACGACCTGCGTCTCGTTCACGCGCACCGTCACCGATCCACCGGGCATCTCGACGATCACCTCATCGACGGAGTCCGGTATGAGACCCCACCGGCGGGCAGCGAAGGCTGCCGCGCACGCACCGGTGCCGCAGGCTTCGGTGATTCCGACACCGCGCTCATGGACCCGCATGAGAATGGTCGAGGGATCGGCCGAGGGCTCAACGATCTCGAGATTGACCTCGGACAGCTGTGCACCGAGTCCGACCAGGTCCACCGCATCGATCTCGCTCACCCCGACCACGGTATGGGGATTGCCGAGCGATAGATGCGCCACCGGGCGACCCGGATCCACGCCGAGACCCGCCCATGCCGCCGGAGGATCGATATCGACCACCGCACCCATCGAGACCGTCGCCTCGATCGTGGCCGCATCGTCGGTCTGGTGGATCTCAACGGCCCGCTCCCCCGCCGCCGTCATGATCCGCAGCACATCGACCGAATCTCCCTCTGCGATACCCCTCATGAGGAGGGCCTGGGCGAAACAGCGAATCCCATTGCCGCTCATCGCCGCCGGCGATCCATCGGCGTTGAGGAGTTCCATGCGGGCGGCACACCCCTCGTGGTCGTGGATGATCATGAGCCCATCGGCACCGAGGCCACGATGGCGATCGCAGAGCCGACGAGCCAGCGCTCCCCGGTCGAGATCATCGGGGAGCAGATCGGAGTCCACCACCAAGAAGTCGTTGCCGAGACCGTGGTGTTTGGTGAGTTCCACTATCGTCATCGCAGCACTCAGATCACCCGTGTGGCCCACAGCGCAGTTGCTCGAGCACGGCGTCGAGCGCCTCGGTGATCGGATCGGCCTCGATGTCGATCCAGCGTAGACGAGGATCGCGACGGAACCAGCGCAGTTGGCGAGCCGCGAGCTGCACTGTGGCCGTGGTGATCTGCTCGGCGGCCTCATCGAGGCCGAGCCGACCGGCCACCACGTCTGTGATCTCGCGGTACCCGACCGCCTGCGCGGCGGTGCGCGAGAGTCCGGGACCGTCCAGCAACCGGGCTACCTCGTCCACGAAACCCTCGGCGATCATCGAAGCGACGCGCGCCGCGATCCGCTGGGCCAGATGTGGTTTGGGCCATCGCAACCCGATCTGGACGATCCGGTCGGTCGAATAGGTGTCGAGTCCCGGCCCGAAGGAGCTGAACGGTCTCCCACTGCCGCAATAGACCTCGAGGGCGCGCACGATGCGGCGGATATTGGTCGGCTCCAT